>NZ_JBEZIX010000029.1:0-122819 GCF_040651315.1 Streptomyces sp. NPDC048506 | reverse complement strand
GGCGACGAGGGGGCGTTCCTGGCCTGCTCGTTCTGGCTCGCCGACGACCTGGCGATGATCGGCCGGGTGGACGAGGCCCGCAAGCTCTTCGAGAAACTGCTCTCGCTCCGCAACGACCTGGGCCTGCTGGCCGAGGAGTGGGACCCCAAGGCCAAGCGCCAGGTGGGCAACTTCCCGCAGGCGTTCAGCCATATCGGCCTGATCGAGGCAGCACTCAGGATATCGGCCGGCGGGGCGCACGTCTCTGACGCAGGGATGAGATGCCGCGACGGCGCATGCTGGCGCGAGGGGTGCTGATGTATCCCGTATATCACCCCGCGGGCAGCGATGATGACCTGCGAGTGGCCCTGGTAGAGCTGCGAGCCGGACGGTGGTCGGCCACGCGGAACCTGTTGTCCGCCACGAGGTCTCTGGCGCTGAGGACGTCGCGGACTCAGATCCTGGCGGTCACCGCTGCCGGGAGCGACGTGATGGATGTGTGGCTGGCCGAGGAACCGGACAGCTACGACGCCCAGGTCATGCGAGCCCGGGTCTTCGTGGAGCGCGCCCTGCGCGCCCACCGCCAACAACACACCGCCGTATCCGAGTTCGAGACCCGTGGCCGACATGCAGCGCAGATGGCCGCACACCAGGCTCCGCACGATCCAGTCCCGTGGGTGTGCCTGCTGGCCCTCGCGCAGATCGATGCACGCCAACAGCGACCGGAGCACCGTATGCCGTCGAGCGAGCCGATGCTGCCGCCGGGGCCATGGCAGTTGCTGGGAGAGGTGCACCGACGAGATCCGTTCAACCGGGAAGCATTCCACCGGATCCTGCAAGTCCTGCTCTCCCGGGACGCCCCAGCATCCGGAGGGCTGGCTGCCGTCTTCGACTTCGGACGGTGGGTGGCCTCCTGGGCACCGGCCGGATCGCCCCTGCTCCTGCTACCGGCATACGCTCAAGTCGAGCAGTGCCGCCAGCAGATGCAGCGCGGCAGGGTGCACCAGCTGTGGCGACGGCAGTGGGCTGAAGACCCACTGCGCTCCTACACCCGCAACGCCTTCCACCACTGGTTCAAGACCACGGACCCCTCTCTACGGTCTTTGACCGACCTGAGCCACCTTGCGTATGCACTGTGGGCCGGTCACCAGTTCGTCGAAGCGGCCCAGGTATTCACCTCCATGGAGCCCTACGCGACCCGCGAACCGTGGTCCTCGGTGGAGGACCGGCTCCCGGGGGACGACGCAGGTCAGGAGCTGATGCTGCGGGCGCGCCGGGAATCGCTCGCTTACGCACACAGGAAGGCTCCACGTGCCGGCTCTCGTCCGTGATGCTGCCGGACACTCCACGTCCCTTGACACGCGCGTTCAGTCCATTCGCCCCTTCGTCACTTCCTGGAGGTTTCGTGTTCCGCTTAGGTCAGCACCGCCGATCGGATCGCTCCCGGCGTGCCCCGGATGACGCGTACTTGCGCGAACTGGGGTACGAGCCGGTGCTCACCCGCCGGATGGGTCCATTCGGCAACTTCGCGATCAGCTTCTCCGTCATCAGCGTGCTCTCCGGCTGCATGACGCTGTACGGCTTCGGTCTGACCACCGGTGGCCCAGCGGTGATGATGTGGGGCTGGATCGCCGTAGGCGTGATGGTGATGTTCGTCGGCGCCGGGTTGGCCGAGGTCACCTCCGCCTACCCGACGTCCGGGGCCCTGTACTTCCAGGCGGAGCAGCTCGGCGGCCGCAAGTGGGGCTGGTACACCGGCTGGCTCAACCTGCTTGGACTACTCGGCGCGATCGCCGGCATCGACTACGGAGCCGCGCTGTTCACCGGTGCCTGGCTGAACCTGCAATTCGGCTTCGAGCCGAGTGCGGACAAGACCGTGGTCATCTACCTGATCATCCTCACGCTGCACGCCACGTTGAACCTGTTCGGTGTCCGGCTGGTCAGCATCCTCAACAGCATCAGCGTCTGGTGGCATCTGGCCGGCGTCACCGTGATCGTCGGCGTCCTGGCGATCGTCCCCGCCCACCACCAGGCGCCCGGCTTCGTCTTCGGCGAGTTCGTCAACCACACTGGCTGGTCCAGCCCCGTGTACGTGACGCTGATCGGCCTGCTGCTCGCGCAGTACACCTTCAGCGGCTACGACGCCTCCGCGCACCTGTCGGAGGAGACCACCAACGCCCAAGTCAGCGCCTCCCGCGGCATCATGCGGGCCATCGGCTGGTCCTGGATCGCTGGGTTCGCGTTGCTGGCCGGTCTCACGTTCGCCATCCAGGACCACGCCGCAACCCGCGCCACCGCGACCGGAGTTCCGCCCGCCCAGATCTTCCTGGACGCCCTGGGAGTGTCCGGCGCGAAGGCGCTACTGCTGATTGTCATCGTCGCCCAGCTGTTCTGCGGCAACGCCGAGACGGCCGCCGCCTCCCGGATGGTGTTCGCGTTCAGCCGGGACGGCGCCCTGCCGGGCTCCGGCCTGTGGCGGCGGGTCCACGCCCGCACCGGCACACCCCGCCACGCGGTGTGGCTGACCGTCGGCACCGCGGCCCTGCTCGCCGCACCGAGCCTTTACAGCCCGACCGCCTACGCGGCGATCACCAGCATCAACGTCATCGGCATCACCCCCGCCTACGCCATCCCGATCTACCTGCGCGTCAAGCACCGCCGCCGGTTTAGGCCCGGACCGTGGAACCTGGGCCGGTGGGGCGTGACGGTCGGCAGCGTCGCTGTGGCCTGGGTGGCATTCGTCACCGTCCTGTTCTGCCTGCCCCAAACCAGCCCGATCTCCGTCGCCACCTTCAACTACGCCCCCCTCGCGCTGCTCGCCGTGCTGTTGCTGGCCTGGCTGTGGTGGCGGGCCGCGGGCAAGCGCACCTACGACATGCCCGCCCAGAGCCTCGACCGCTCCTCCGACGACTTCGACCAGGAGATCGTGTGACGTTCTCTGCCAACTCCGGCAACGGCTCCGATGCCCCTCTGGCCGCACCTCCGGGGCAACAACAGGGGCATGCCGCGTCGGGCCAGCTCACTCTCGACCAGCTGCACCGCCTGGTCGGCTCTGGACGGATCGACACGGTGGTGCTGGCTATCCCCGACCTGCAGGGCCGGATGAAGGGTAAACGCTACGGCGCGCGGCACTTCCTCGACCGCGTCGCCACGGGCGGGGCGGACATGTGCGCCTACGTATTGGCCACCGATGTCGACATGACCCCCGCCAGCGGATTTGCTCTGACCTCATGGGCCACCGGCTATCAGGACCTGGCCGTCATCCCTGCCCTGGCGACGCTGCGCCTTGCTCCGTGGATGCCGAAGACCGCCCTGGTCCTCGGCGACGCCGTCGACCACGAAGGCGCCCCGATCGAGGTGGCCCCGCGCCAGATGCTGCGCCGACAGCTGGCCCGCCTGGCCCGCCATGGCCTGGACGTCAAGGCGGGCCTGGAATGCGAGTTCGTGGTCTACCAGGGAACCTCCGAAGAAGCCGCCGAACGCGGCTACCAGGATCTGCGGCCCCTGGCTGTGGGGAACCTGGATTACGCCCTGGATCACCCGCCGGCCGCGGACCGGTTCTTCCGCCGCCTGCAGGCAGCCCTCGCCGGCGTCGGTCTTCCCGTCGAGGCGATCAAAACGGAAAGCGCTCCCGGTCAGGTGGAGGTGACCTTCCCCTACGGCGAGGCCCTTGCCGCCTGCGACGGGCACCTGGCGTTCAAACACGCCGTCCGCGCCATCGGCGGCCGGTCAGGTCTCACCCCCACCTTCATGGCAGCCCCCACTACCGGCGTGGGCAACGGCCTCCACCTGCACATCTCGCTGTGGAAGAACGGCACCAACGCGATCACGGGCACTGACGGCGCCCTGTCCGCACTTACCCGGCACGCCATCGCTGGACTGCTCGACGCTCTGCCACAGACGGCAGTGCTGTACGCGCCGAACATCAACTCCTATAAGCGCTACGTCCCCGACTCCTTCGCGCCCACCACCGTCAGCTGGGGCTACGACAACCGCACCTGCGCCATCCGCGTCGTCGGCCACGGCGAAGGCCGGCACCTGGAGATCCGGGTCCCCGGGGCGGACGCCAACCCCTACCTCGCGCTCGCCGCAGCCGTCGCCGCCATCAACCACGGAGTCGACAACGAGCTCACCCCCGGACCGCCAGAGACAGGCAACGCCTACCAGGAAGGAGGCCCACCCCTCCCGAGCACGCTGAAGCAGGCACAGGTGACCTTCCGCAACAGCTCCATCGTCCGCGACGCCCTCGGCCCCGACGTCGTCGAGCACTACGCCCACCTCGCCCAGCTGGAGATCTCCCACCACCAGCACATCGTCACCGACGCCGAACGCCACCGCTGGTTCACCCGCGCATGACCCCAAGGAGGCTTCCGTGAAGAGCGCCCCCGACGCGGCGAGGTGACCACCCTGCGATGACGCACCACCCCAACTGTCCTGATTGCCTACGCACAGCGCACATCCACGGCCACACCCCGCCGGAGCCACCAGAACCTGACCCGCCCATACGTGCCGCGACCTTCATCGTCCTGTTCCTGGTCTTCGTCGTGATCGCCAGTGGATGGATTGGCCTCATGTGGCTCGTGGCACAGGACGTCGGCTGGCCCTAATCAACTCATCTGTGGCACGTCCACCAGCGATGCCAGGAGGCCACACGGCTCGATGACGCCATCGTCGCCACCGACGACCATCGCATCGAGGAGACGTGCAGGAAGCTCGGCATTCGCTGCGTGATGACCGGCGAGCACGCCACAGGCACCGACCGCGTCGTCGAATGCGCCCAGCACCTCGACACCGACGCGTACATCAACGTCCAGGGCGACGAGCCGTTCATCGTCCCGGTGGCTTCGTTCACTTCAAGCAGCAGCGTTTGTCCATCGGTTTGGGTGGCGATGGGCGGTCGGCGGGGCCGCGGATGTTTACGAGAAATGACGTCAGAATCCATCTTCCGGGCGAAGCGCTTTGCGTACAGCGAGGCGGAGTAGCCGTTGCAGCACGGCGGTGCCGTCGGAGGGGGCACCTGCTGGGACGTCGGAGTGGTAGTCGGCCTGGAACACGACGTTTCGGCAGAGCAGAAAGGCGTGTACGAAGACGCCGGGCTCTCGGTCGTCGCTCCCCGACCAGATGGACTCGTGGTCCCAGTCGCAGGGAGTGGCCGCGGGATCGGCCTGGGCCGGGGCGACCAGGCTCGTCATCCCGACGAATATGCGCCGCGCGATCTGGGCGCCACTCTTGTCAGGGGTCGGCGTCTCCGTGTCGGTGGCCAGTGCCAGTGTCGAGGTGTTGGCCTCGGTGTGCCAGCTGCACCACACGTCATCACGCCTGGGCCAGGGCTCGTACAGCCCGCCCATCTGTTGCGCCTCATGGTCGCGCACCGGATCCCCATGGAGGGCCGAGGTGACCGTGTGTCTGTCGAGGAGAGAGCAGGTCGGCGGAGGGGCGGCATAGGGACCGGCCTGCCGGTTGATCCGGCTGATGGACTGCGTGATGTAGGCGCTGCCGAAGAACAGCACGATTGCCGTCAGGAGGAGGGCGGGCCATCGACCCAGCAGCCAGGTGGCCCGCGGCCACAGGCAGAGACGGACCCTACCGTCCCGTGCCGGCGGCGCTTCGCTGATCAGGTGCTCCTGCAACCGTGCGTGGCGGAACTGGAACACCCCGCCGGTCTGGCGTAGTACACCGCGCGCGTGGGCGTCCTCCAGGAAGGCCATTGTCCGCCAGGGCAGCCGGCCGGTGGCCGCCAGGACGACGCGCGCCGCGGCGTGGCGCCCCCAGGCCGTGTTGGTGATCCCGTGCAGGACGGTGATGACGAGGGTGCCCGAGGCCACGGTGGCCCACGTCCCCGGGCCCGTCACCCCCGCCCCCGCGTGGTCGCTCCAGGTGTTGACGCACAAGATGGGCAGCAGCACCAACGCTTCCAGGCACCACCGGCGCGGCCCGGTGACCGAGAAGTTGACCGCCAGGGTCAGCGCCGACACCCGGTCGGCCCGCAGAAGCGAACGAGGGGTGACTGACGCCACGTCGGTCGCCATGCTCGGTGCGGCGCGGACGACGAAGAGAACGCCCAACGCGACGGCCGCGGGAATCGGGAAGCCAGACGGGTAGGGATGGTCCTTGGTGGGGATGTTCGTCCCCCAGGCGAAGCCGATCCCGGCGGCGCTTCCTGCGGCGCGCCAGAGAATCGTGGGCGTGCGCTGGCGCAGTTGCAGACGCGCGGGCACCGGAACGGTGGCGTAGACGTCGACGACGGCGACGAGCAGGGGAAGCACGCCGATCAGTGCCAGCGCGACCCAGGGTGGCAGCGTCATGCCCCACCAGCGGATCGTGCCGTGCGGCGGCAGGGCCGCGGTGAGGGCCACGGCAGCGGCGTAGACCAGGATGACGGCCACCGCCGTAGCGGCCTTCGCCTGCCCGGGATACCAGCGCCACCAGGCGAGTTCGCCACCGGGCGCACCGTGCCGGGCGGCGTCCCGGGCCAGTCGGCTGAGATGGCGTTCGGCGTCCTCCGCGCGCCATCGCGGCGATTTTCCCACGTCGGGCGGCGCCGTGTAGGCCGCCGGCACGAGCCGTGCGATGAGGTGCTTCTCGATCCGCGCTCCGGTGGGGAACGCGGCTGTGTCCAGGAGTTCGGCCGGGTCGGCGGACGTCTGGCCGTAGACGGCCAGGGCCAGCCCGAGCATCAGCGGCGACGACAGCGCGGCGCGCAGCCGCCGGGCGTGCGCATCGTCGCCGTCGCGCATGCGGGCGAGGACGGGCTGCCACAGCGGGCTGCCGTCCGTCCGGGTCCGCCGGGTACTGGTTCTCAGGTGCTCGCTCAGCTCCCGTACGGTCAGCGGCTGGAGCGTCACAGCCGCCGCGCCGCTGAGCACGTCCGCCTGGCGCACCACGTCCCGGTACTGCTCGGTGCGGCTGGTGAGGATCAGGTGGGTGTCCTCGTCCAGACTGTCGTTGAGAGTCCGCAGGGCCACGGCCCGCCGATCGGCGGGCATTTCGTCGAAGCCGTCGAGGATCAGCAGGAGCCGCTCGGGCGCGGCCACCTCCTCGGCCAGTACGGTGCCGAAGCCGGTCGGTGCCGCCAGTTCGGGGTGTTCGGCGGCGAGGCGCTGCGCGGCCCACCGCCACAGACCCGTCTCGCCCGGGTTCCAGGAGGCGAGGGGGAGGATCACGGGGACCCGGCCGTCCGCCCCTCGTCGTTCCAGCAACCGCAGCCCGAGCCGGAGCGCCGCCACGCTCTTGCCCGCCCCTGGTTCGCCCAGGATCACCAGCCGTCCGGATGGCACCCGGCGGTAGATCCGGTCGATCTCCGCGACGTCGCCGTCGAGGGGCAGGGGCTGGTCGCTCCGTTTCCCGGCGCGGATGTTGGACCAATGGTCGAACAGGTCGCGCCCGGAGGCCCGGCACAGCACGGGCAGCAGGCGCGGTCCTTGGACGCGGCGCGCGATCGCCTCGTCGCGCCACTGCTTGGTCTGCTCCCGGGCCAGTCCGGCCAGCACGCCGTTCACCGTGGCACGCAGTGCGTTCTCGTGGCGGCCGCGGGCCAGTTGCCAGCACTGCCAGGTCACCCACCCCACCGTGTAAGCCGTCATCAGCAGCGCGAGCCCGGCGACGACCAGCCACGGCGCTATTCGACCGGTCGCGGCGGTGAGTCCGGTCTCCAGCAGGAAGCCGCCGAGAGCCACCAGGACCGCCGTGACGACACAGCGCCGGACGACCGACCAGCGGGACAGGGGCGTCAGCTGGAACGGGATGCCATAGAGGTGGACACGGCCGATGGAGCCGGCCTGGATGACAGTCTCCGCGTCACCGTGGAAGGTGTTGCGCACGTCGTGGAACCTGCTCCCCCCGGCTCTCCCCACGTCTCGCGCACCTCCGCCGTCTCCCGGCCAAGCACGATAGCCCGCGTCACGGACGTGCTCCAAGTACGCTGGGGAGGACCGGAGTTCGGGGAACCGGCGACAGGCTGTGGAAGCGGAGGAGGCCGTGTGGAGGCTGAACTGAGCGCCTTGGCTGTGTCCGGGGCGACGACCCTGGTGCAGCTGATGGCGGGTGAGGCATGGGCTGCGGCCAAGAGCCGGGTGAGCGCGCTGTTCGGGCGCGGGCGGTCCGGCGAGGAGCAGGCGGCGGACGCCGAGCTGGAGCAGGCCCGCACCGCGGTCGTCGCCGCCGCACACAGCGGTGACCGGGCGGCCCTCGCCGGGATCGAGTCCCAATGGCAGGCGCGGTTGCTGCTCCTGCTCCGGGAGGACCCGGCGGCGGAAGGCGAGCTGCGTGCCCTGATCGCGGCGGCCGGGCAAGCTCCGGAGCGGGGCTCCACCGTGCACAACACCATCAGCGGAGGCAACATCCGCGGTCCTGTAATCCAGACCGGTACCATCCAGGGCGACCTCCAGCGGGCTGCTGCGACTTCTGGCCCTCGGCTCCTGTCCCGCATTTCTTGTCCTGGCTCTGACGTCGCGATCCTTCGGTGCGCAACGCTCCGCGGCGGCTTATCTGTTCGCAGTCGTCGGCGTGTGAGTGACGCTTCCCTGGGTGATCGGCTGGGCCGCGTCACGTATCAGCAGGCGGGCCGCGAAGTCGCCTCACCACAGTGGCGCCCCGGCGCGCCTGATCGCCGCCCGCACCACTGCAGCCCGACCTGGCATGGTGGTCCGTCTGGTGGCCGCAATGATCATTGAGTCTTCGCCATCTTCGAACGTGCTGGTCGGAGGGTCTGGCGTGACGGGTCTCCAGGGTGCTCGTGCTGGTCGGGTGCAGGAGTCTGCCGTGTAGATCGTCTGGCAGAGAGGTCTTTGCGGATTCCGGTCCGTCGCTGTCCGCGTGGCTCCTACGCTCCGGCCCATGATGGATCCCGAGGTGCTGGAACGGATCTCCGCGCCCCGCGCGGAACTGGATGATCTGGAAGAACAGCTGGCCAAGCAGCTGGACCAGGTGCGGGCCGAGTGGGACGAACTCGCCGTCGCCGAGCAGGTGCTCGTACGGATGGCTGAGCAACTCGCCGTGGAGACGGCGGCAGCTGCACCGGCTGCTGCGCAGGTCTCGGGTCGCGCGGTGCTGCTGGTCCCGCACCGCGGGCCCGGCGTGGCCGAGGACGCGCTGCCGCCGGACTACCAGCGCATCCTCGCCATCGTGCGCGGTGGCGGCGGGGCGGTGTCGACCAAGCAGGTCGGTGAGGTGCTGGGGCTGGAGGTGGCAGTGCGCGGCAAGTTGGAGCCACTGCGGGGGAAGCGTCCAAGCTCGCCGGTCGGGGCTGGCTGCGCAATCTGCCCGACGGCAAGTTCACCAAACGTCTGTGACCGGGGCGGCTGTCGGTTCGAGCGGGCCCGAGCGTAACTTGGGTGCCCCCGGCGATGGTTGAGAATGTGTGACCAAAAACAACGCGCCCGCCGAGGGCATCTCCCTTGTCTACCAGTGCAAGCTGAACCTGTCCACGCGCACCCTGGTCTACCTCGCCCTGACCGACGACAAGGGCAACCTGATCTGGATCTCCGCGGCCCGGCCCGGCCGCACTCACGACGCCACCGCCGCCCGCCGCGACAAGGTCGTCGAGCACCTGAAGGCAGCCAGCCTCGGCGCACTCGCGGATCTTGGCTTCATCGGCGTGGACAAGCCCGAGGACCCCGATGACCTGGTCATCGTCACCGGCTACAAGGCCACCCGCGCCCGCAAGCTCACCCCGGGCCAGAAGCAGGCCAACCGGATCCTGGCCGCTGGACGCGCGCCCGTCGAACACGGCTTCGCAAACCTGAAGGCCTGGCGGATCCTCACCAAACTCCGCACCGACCCAGCCCGCGCCACCGCCCTCCTGCGCGCCCTGCTCGTCCTGACCAACCTCGAAACCAGCCGCTGACGGACGGTCAAGCCCGCAGACTCCCGCCCGCGACCAGCCCGAGCACCCCGGGAGAGCCGTCGCACCAGCCCCTCCGACCAGCACGTTCGAAGATGGCGAGGCTTTCAGTGGTGATGCCGGGTCAGCGTGGCGGGGTTTCCATGGCGAAGCCGTGCAGGAGGGCTCCGGTGGTGTCGGGGTCCTCGAACATGGGTGTGTGGCCGACACCGTCGAGGATCTCGATTCGGGCGTGGGGGACTCGGCGGTATTCCTGGGCGGAGGACGGCTGCCAACGCCGGTCCTGAGAGCCGAATATCACCAGGGTCGGCAGGTCGAGGCTGGCGAGCCGGTCGGGGATGGGCCGTTCCTTCACGTACGCGCTGGACGCCTCGTCGGTCGCAGTGAGGCTGCGGTAGGTCATGCCCCGGATGTCGGTGATGATCTGGTCGGGGACCCGCACCGGACGGGTGAACGCGGTGCTCAGCGCGTCACGGATGGTGCCGTCGGTGCGCAGCCGCCAGAGCAGTTCCCCGACCACCGGCGTGGTCACCAGGCGGCCGGTGAAGCTGTCGCCGATGTACGCGTCCAACCGCGGGCCGGTGTCGATCAGCGTGATCGCCGCCACAAGGTCGTGGCGCTGTTCGGCCAGCGACGTGGCGACGGCGCCGCCGGTCGAATGCCCGACGACGGTCGCGCGGCGCACCCCGAGCTGATCGAGTACGGCCCCGACCCGGCGTGCCTGCTCCGCGATGCCGTAGCCATCGGCCGGTTTGGCTGATCCGCCGTGCCCGAGCAGGTCCACCCGCACCACGTGCAGGTCCCGCAATGCCGGCATGACTGGCTCCCACCATGCCGTCGAGCCGCCCAGGCCGTGCAGGAGCACCAATGTGGGCGCGCCGGGCGGCCCGTCCTGCACGACGTGGATGTCCCCGCCGGGAAGGCGGACGATCTGCTCGCCGGAGGCTTCGGCTGTCTGTGTGGACACCGACACCGTGTTCCACGCGAGGAGGGCGGCCAGCAGGCCGACGGCCAGCAGCGTGATCCGCCGCCGTCGACTCCACGCCCGCCATCGGCGCGGGGCGCGCGGGGCGCGCGGGGCGCGCGGCGCAGCGTCTGCGCGGTTGTGGGTGCGTGGGTCTTGCGGGATGGTCGTCTCGTCCATGGCTCCTCCGTCGCTCGGTCCGTGGCACCACCACCTTGCCGACGGTCGACGCGACGCGTCTTGGAGAAATGTCCGCGCCCCGCGCATGGTTGATCCCGCCGCCGAGCCGCTCGTACAGTGGCGGCGTGCGGCCAGTCCACCGGAAGGCAGACCCCACTGCGGCATGGGAGATCGCGCGGCCGTCGCCGGCGCCCGCGCTGCCCGGTGTCGACATGGCCGGATTCCGCATTCGCGGTGACAGCCCGATCGACCTACGAGCCATCCCCCACCCGGCCGTCACCGTGGCCGTCGAGTTCGGTGACCGCCCGTTCAGCATCCACGGCGCGACCGGCCCGGTGCGGTCGGCGAGCCTTGCCGCCGGGCTCGCCTTCAGCACGTTCCAGGTGCGCGCCGAGGGCATCGAGTGTGTGCAGATACGCCTGTCCCCACTCACCGCGCACCCCGTACTCGGGCTCCCGCTCACGCAGTTGCGCGGGAGCGTCGTGACACTCGACGACCTGTGGGGCCGCGACACACCGCGCCTGCGGGAACGGCTCCACCGGGCGCGAACCTGGCCGGAGCGCTTCGCGCTGATCGACACGGAACTGTCCACCCGGCTCCAGGCAGGCAGGCCGGTCGATCCCGAGGTGGCCTGGGCCTGGCGCCAGATCGTCGCCGGCCACGGCCGAACCCGGGTGAGCGACCTCGCAGCCCGGACCGGGTGGAGCCGCCAGCGCATGTGGTCACGCTTCGACTCGCAGATCGGCCTGACACCCAAACGCGCCGCCATGCTCGTCCGCTTCGACCGGGCCATCCACCGCCTGTCCCGCGGACACACCCCCGCGCAGGTGGCAGCGGACTGCGGCTATGCCGACCAGCCCCACCTCCACCACGACGTACGCGCGTTCACCGGGACAACCCCCACCGCCGCCGCTCACGAGCCATGGCTGGCCGCCGACAACACAGCCTGGCCGGTACCCCGCGGCGCGGCCTGAGCTTAGCTGAGGCCAGGACCGGCTGGTCTTGGAGACCTGGCACCTCACCGGGAGTGTTTCCCCTCGCGCAGAAGGCCGTCGGCGGCACGGCTCCACCCGGTGCCGCCGACGTCGACAAACGAGAATGCGACTGGACTTACGGCAGTGCCGTCGAGGCGAAACCGTCCCGGCCCGCCCCGTCAGATGATCAAGACCGGAGACTCCCGCCTGCCACCAGCACGAGCACGCCCATGGAGCGTCATGCCAGCCCCTCCGACCAGCACGTTCGAAGATGGCGAAGCTTCATTGCCATCGGCGTCATCGGCCAGACCCAGATCATCACCAGTCTTCTCTTCGCCCGCTCCGGAGACGAGGAACAGCTGAACTCCGCGCAGGGCCGGAGCATGGCACTCGTGCAAACGTCGGCAACGCGGCTCACCGACGCCTTCACTGCCGCACTTCCTGACGGTGCGCACACGGTCGCCATCGGCACCGGGAACATCCAGCCCGACGGTTCCAGCGCCAGCCGTGTCCTCCAAGCGCCGTGCAGCGACCTCCGTGCCCTACGGCTCCCCTGCCCTCCCGCTGGGCACGAGGCCAAAGTGCCGTACGGGGAACTCGACAAACGCCTCAGAGTCTCCGGCTACCAGACGTTCGGCCAGACCCCCGCTGCGGTGCGCGCCGGTCCCGTCAGTGCCATCAACCGTGCCGAAGGTCTGCAGGCCGTCGTCTTCACCGACCTCGACAAGCCCATGGATATCCCGGCCGTCAAACGCGCCGCCCACCTGTACCTGAGCGTGAAGGCACTCACCGGGCCGGTGGCGGAAGACGGAGCCAAATCCTTCACCGTCGGCTATCAGTCACGCTGGATTCCCTTCCTCGGCACCATCGGCACGCTCGTTCTGCTCACCGCCATGGCACTCGCCGCCCTCTCGGAATTTCTGCGATTCTCCCAAACGCTGGCCCCCCTCACCGTGCTCATCGGGCGCAGTCAGGTCTTCCACACGACGGCGTTCTGGTGCCTCGGGGTCCCGCTCCTGGGCGCTGGTGCCGTCGGCGCCTTCGTTCACGTCGTCCTGGTCCAGTCCGTCACTGGAGGAGAAAGCGGAGCAACCCTGTCATGGAACTCATCACGGCCGTCCTGACAGCAACCGGCCTCCTGGCCGCAGCTGTAACAGCTGCGGGTGGTTCCACAGCCGCACGACGCGCACTGACGTGGCGGCCCCGCGCCGACTGACCGAAACAGTTGCTGCAGCGTAGCCACGGCCCTACGACCAACCGCCCATTCCTCACCACGGATTGGACGGATCAGACGGGTGGTGTCGGAGAGAGACTCCCCCGGCACCCACCGCTCGGCGCCCCGATGGGCGAGCTTCCCATCGAAGCCACGGTGCGCCGGCAGGCCGGACGAGCGGAGCGGGCGTAGGCGGGCGTGGGGAACGCATGCGTGCAGACAGCCAGCCATTCGAGAAGCAGAGAGGGAAGGGCAGGCAGGGGAGAGGCGGCAAGACATGTCAGACGGGGGCCTGTGACAACACGGTGCCCGTCGAACGTGCCATACCAATCCCCATCGGCAGGTCGATCTGAGCGTGAAGAGGCCCAATGCACAAGCTCGCTGCAGCGGTCCCCTCTCGCCACGAACCATTGGAACGCCCTCCCGCGCTGCCAGCCCTCGCCGTAGTCACCAGCCTGGTGGTTTCACCGTGCCCATGGCCTTGGTGACCGTGATCTCGATGACTACGCGTTCAGGGTTGGCCCGTGGCTGCTTGTACCGCTGGGCGTAGCGCGCTTCGGCGTCTGCGACCGATTGCGGGTCGTCCTTGATGACGGCGGTTCCCTCCAGCGTCGACCAGCGACGTCCCTCGGCCTGGCTGACCGCGACGGTGACGTCCGGCCCGGCGGCGAGGATGTTGCGAACCTTTTTGCTGGCCCGGCTGCTGATGACGCGGGCGATGTGAGTCTCCGGGTCGTAGGTCACTCCGACCGGAACCAGGTGGAGGGTGCCGTCTGGCCGTGGTGTGCCGAGGAAGCAGATGCGGCGTTCCTGCCAGAAATCCAGCTCAGCGTCGGACTGTGAAGGAGGGGGTGCGGCCATACAGCCATCTTGCCTGGCAGCGTCCACGCGGTTGACCAAGGGGCAGCGCGCGCGACTTCTTGTGCATCGTCAACAGGAGCGCCATCGCGTTGCCAAATGCGACATTTCCTGCACAGTGGGTATATGGGTGCGTCGGGCGTCAGGGAGGCGGGCGACATAGCAGAGCGCTTGCACCGGCGACCTGCGGAAAGTGACTTCAGGCGCTCGCCGATCACTGTGCGCGAGTACCGAGCGGGGTCGATGACGTCGGCGCAGCGCACCGATGCCGCTCGCGCGGTCCTGGAAGCGGTGGTTGGCCGTATAGGTCCGCCGACGCTGTACGGCGGAGATGCCTATGGGCCAAACATTCGCTGGCGGACGCAGGAGCGGACACTGCTATTGGATCATGGAGTGGGGGGTCTGCAGTTGTCCGTGCGTCCTACGGCGGCGTTGGAGCAAGAGGAGTTCGCCTGCTTCGAGCGCGGCGTGGGGGAAGGCGCTGAGCAGGTGTCGTATGCCAGCGGCCTGCCGTATCTGTGGCAGCTCTACCGCTCCGGTCCCGGCAGCCCTCCGAAGGTCTTCCCCGCGGGCTACGTAGCTCCGGACTGGGAGCGGCTGGAGGAGGCGCTGGAGAGCCTGCTGCGCGCGTGGGGTGAGCAGCTGCCGGCGCAGGTCGGGGACGATACGGCCGCGTTCAATATCGTCAACCGGGCCAACAACGACCGCGCTGTGGGGCTCCTCTGTGGACGTATGGACGGTCTGACGGTGCTCGTCGACGACCGTGGCGTGCCCGACGGGGGCACTCCTCCAGAAGAGATGGAAGCTCGGGGCTGGCAGGTGCCTCTCATGGGGTGGTGGGAAGCGAATTTTGCCGAGCCAGGGTGGGGGAGTGCCGCGGCAGCGGCACGGATGGCGGTCGCAGAGTTGCGCTTGCGCGGAGCGCGCTCCCCCAGAGACCTCGGCCTGGACGATGTCAGCTGCGCGGACCGAGGACTGCTGACCCTGCCTGGGTTGGGCATAGGCAGCTGAGGCGGCCGCCGGCCGACACCGGCCGACACCGGCCGAGGCCTTCGAGGCCACGTACGGCAGCCAGCTGTCGCTCCCGAGGCCTGGAGGATTCTCAGGCGTTGCCCCGCCCGTGCGGCCGGTCTCCTCGCCACTCCCCCCGCTGAGGGGCGTCCACCAAGTTCGCGGCGTCCGTTGCTAGATCTCGTCGACCGGGTGCCACGTATAGGGGACCTGATCGCGGTTGACCTCCCACTCGTCGCGGTGGATCTCTTCAAGCACCTCGATGCGTCGACGCAGCTGAGCGGTCATCTCCTGGATGCGCTGCACCGCGTCGCTGGAGTCGATGGGCAGCAGGGCCCGAGTGAGCAGTTTGTACTCCTCGGAGGCGCCCTTGACGTGGATCGCCTGCGGCATGCGGACGATGACGGTGTAGGGATTGACCTCGGCGACGTCCCAGCGGCCGTCGTCCTGCCGCGTGGCCCAGATAACGGTGCGGGTCGAAGGACCGTAGGTCAGCCGGCAGCCATGTCCCATCAGTTCGCTGAGGATGGGCAGTGCGACGGCACCCTCGCCGGCGTACGTCGCGGCTTCGGCGGCCGTAGCGACGCTGATCTGCCCGGGGAGCTGACCGTTCGATCGGCGTGCCAGTTCCCCGCGCTCCCGGGCCTGGCCGGACACCTCTGCGGCCTGCCTCTTGGGGCTGTCGGCGTGCAGCCAGGTCATGATGACCATGCGGCAGTCCGGCAAGGCCGCTGGGAAGAGCGTCTGAGACTCCAGCTCGACGATCTCGAAATTGTGGGCCGGCAAGGACACTCGGTAGTAGAAGGCCTCCCGCGCCTCGGTGACGTCGCAGCGCTCTTCCCACAGCTGCCGAAGGTAGGCGTCTCCGTTGATGATCTCGGCGACGAGGGCACCGATTTCGGCATCCTGCGGGTGCTGGAGTACGGAGAAGCGCAGCATCGCCAGCCATTCGATGGCGTGCTTGTTCCAGTCCACGAAGACTGTTTTCGCCTCGTCGCTGAGCAGCGACCACCGCATCAGGTTGGCGCCGGGAGCCAAGACCCACGGGCACCAGGTCTTCATCGGGTCGTTGTACCCGACGATGTTCCACTTCGAGTCGAGCAGCCAGGCCGGGTTCGTCTGCTGGTCGAGCAGGGCCTGCACTGCACGGCGGGTTGGCGTATCGAACGCCGGCGCCGGACCAGCAGCGACTGCGCCGCCCATGCTGTAGAGGAGCAGGGCCTGAAGCTCGTCGCGCCCGAGGGTGAACAGCTTTCCGATGGCCTCGCACTGCTCGCGGCTCAACCGCGTCGTGGCGCCGGTTTCCAGATCGCGGTACCAGCGCACAGAGCGGGCACACGCGTCGGCGACGTCCTGCTGGGTGATCTGTCGGCCGAGCCGTTCACTGGCCACAGCTCTCCAGGCCCGCAGAAGACCGGCGAGGCCCATCAGCTGTGCTGGGGTGAGCGGTCGGGTGTCTTCCCGGCCGGCCTGTTTTCCATCCTGTTTACCGGAGAGCGGCTCGTTGCCGCCCCGCTCGGGTCCGCTCTCAGCGGTTCCCCCGCCCATCGCATCCTCCGTGCTTTGTCGCCTGCACCAGGGCTATCGCTTCCCTCTTCGGGGCATGGAAAAAGGGGGAGGCCATCGGCCGCCCCCTCCCCTGGGTTCCGTACATCAACAATACGGGAACTCGAATTCGATCTTGTCTCCCTTTCATGATCGATGGGATCGGAATTGTGGGCCGGGTCACGCCTGAAGTGGAAGGTCATTTCGATGTCCCACCTTGTGGCCCTGGGCAAGGCGGTATCTACGGTCGCGATTCGGGCATAGTGGGCGGCAATTTTCTGCCGCTCGTCATTAGCGGCAGAAAATTGCCGCTCGCTTTTTATTCCGCTCGTCGGCAGGTGTAGGCAAGAGGGGATTGGTGAGCCCTGTTGCAAAGATGGCCCGTCATGTCTGTGGCCAGTATGGCGAGTTGGGGTTGTCGACCCCCTCGGCCAAGCCTATTGATTTTCCCGGTCTACGCGCATCAACTCGGGCTTATGGACGCTTTGACTGGGGGCTTAGGTCCCGCTTAAATCGCCGCATGGATCGGTTCGGCAACCAGTTGGTCCGGGCTTTCGCTGGGGGAGGAGTGTGCGTTGCAGTCATTCGAAATGAAGCGGCCGGCCCGCGGTTCCTGTTTACGGCGGGGCGAGATGGCGCAACTCTCTGCTCTGTGACGGAAGCCTCATTCCTGCTCTGCCCCCACCGGGGCGTCATCACGCCGTATCGGCAGAGGCTGAGTCATCTATGGATCTTGGGCCCTGGTCCTGTATTTGTTGCTGATCGCTCCGCGGTCAGCAAGTCGAGCGGACCACCACGGAAGCAGAGAGCATGAGTGGTCGCCGCTCCATTGCCTTTCTGAGCCTGAGGGCAGCGCGAGGAACGCCCGTCGCGAATGGCAATCCGCCCGGGCGATGGCGCGAGATTACCTACCAACACTGCGTCAGCCCGTTCTGGCGGCCGCACCGAAGTGCCCTCGCTTCATCGAGGAGTGACATATGTCGAGTTGGCGTCGAAGTGCTACAGCGACCGCTGGGCGCTGGAGTGTTGGCAGCCCTACGCATATGTTGCTGCTCCCTCGGCGAAAGCGCCGAATGGGAGCGCACGCGAGGAGGGGAGTCGGAAGTAGCGCCAAGTGCCAAGTCCCCAACGTTCAGGGGGAAATGAAGTAGGCGCCCAGAAGCTAGCAGCTTCGGGGCGCCGACCCCGCCGCCCCGAAGGGTGCGGATTCATAACCGGGATGAGTCGGCTGACCTTTTCGACGAGAACGGCCGTCCCACCCCACCTACGAGTGAGGAATTCTTGCATGCCCAAGTCCCGAGGCGGAAGGGCGCCCGCTGTCCAGTCCGCCAAGGCCGTTGAACCCACTGCCGGAACCCACCAGCACCGCTTGGCTGTCCTCATCGCGGACATGGTTCCCGGGGCCCGCACCATCCGTGTCTCGCAGCGCGAGCCTGGCAGGAGCTGGCCGAGCCCCTACGCCCGCGCGTACGACGCGCAGGGCCAGCACGTAGCGCTCAACCGAGCCCAGGGCATGACGGCCGCACGCTGGGTGATCCGAGCCCACCCCGAGGTGATCTGGGACGAGGCGTACGACCTCGACCTGACCACAGGGGCCCTGCGCCCCGTCGCCGACGCATACGCCGCAACGGGCGGGGGCCGTTAACCGTGGCCAGGATCCGCACCATCAAACCCGAAGCCTTCGCTTCCGAGTCGCTCGCCGCAGTCTCCCTCACCGCCGAGCGGACCTTTTTCGGGCTGCTCACCCAGGCCGACGACCACGGTCGCTTCCGCGACCAGCCCGCCGTCATCGCCGGGTTGCTCTGGTCCCTGCGTCCTGAGCACAGCCCTGTCGATGTGGAGGACGATCTGACCCAGCTGGCCGGCGCCAACCTGGTATGCCGCTACGAAGGCGACGACGGCAAGCGGTACCTGCACATCGTTACCTGGCGCCAGCACCAGAAGATCAACCGGCCGAGCGGCATTCGCCACCCCGCCTGTCCGCAGCACGGCGGAGAGCGGGCTGCTCCCGCCGCACCGCAGGCTCACGGAGCCGTCACTGAGTCCTCCGCGAAGTCTCACGGAACTAACAGTGAGTCCTCAGCGAAGGCTCACGGAGGACTCACTGAGCCCTCCAGGAACCACAACACCGCAGGTCAAGACGCATTCAGTGAGGTCTCACTGAGCCCTCATGGAGAACTCAGTGAGCCGTCAGTGAGTCCTCACGGTCCGGATCTAGGACCTAGGAACTTGGATCTAGGAACTACTACTTCGGGGGGCGCAAGCGACCACGCACCGGAGACCGTCTCGACCAAGCAGCTCATGGACGAGTACGCCGCCGCCTGCGCACACCGCCCTCCCAGCGGCGTACTTGGCCACCTCGGGCGCGAGACCGCCAAGCTCCTCGCCGAAGGCATCGCCCCCACCCACATCCGCGCCGGACTGGCCCGCCATCGCGCCAAGGGCCTGCACCCGAGCACCCTGCCGAGCCTCGTCCACGAGGCCATGAACGCCACCCCCGCTGGTTTGGTGCGGACGGAATCGCGGCCTAACCTGCCCGGTCACCGGGCCTGGGCCAACCCCACTGACCCTGCCGCCGCCTACGCCGAGGAGCTGTGATGCGCGACCATGACGCCCAGCCCGTCGGCGGCATCGCCCGCCGCCTGGCCCACATCCTCACCACCCGGGGCATCGACCCGGCCGCCAAGCTCACCGACCCGGCCGAGCCCATCCCTGCGCTCCAAGCGGCGCAGGCCCGGATCCCGGCCCGCTACCAGGCCGCCGTCGCCGACCACCCAGCCGTCGTCGCCTGGGTCCGCGAGGTCGCCCAAGCAGGACGCCCCGGCCCCAAGGGCGCTCCGGGCATCGCCCAGGGCCGCTCGCTGCTCATCGTCGGCACCACCGGCACCGGCAAGACCCACCAGGCGTACGGCGCGGTCCGATCCCTGCTCCTCGCCGGCGTCCGGCTGCGCTGGAAGGCGATCACCGCCGCTGACCTGTACGCGGAGCTGCGGCCCCGCCCCGGCCACGACGGAGAGCGGGAACTGATGGACCTCGCCCGCTGCCCGCTGCTGATCATCGACGACCTCGGCGCAGCCAAGAGCAGCGAGTGGACCGAGGAGATCACGATGCGGCTGATCAACCGCCGCTACAACGAGATGCTCCCGACCCTGGTCACCACCAACCTCGGCATGGCCGACCTACGCGCGCACATCGGCGACCGCGTCGCCTCCCGCCTGACCGAGATGACCGACAAGGTCATCCTCGACGGCCCCGACCGCAGACGAGCCCTCGCAGCCAAGCGTCGCAGCAACGCCGCAGCCGCCACGCCAACGGAATGCACCGAACTCGCCGGGCCAGCTGCTCCCACGGCCGTATCCGCGGCTCGCCGCCCCGGCCGCTAGCAGCCATTCGCGACCGCCGTCACCGGTCGCCTACTTCACGACCAATCCCCGGGTCGCGCCTGCCCAAACGAGCCCCGGGGCAACGGAGACATCCCATGCACAGCACCGAGAACCAGACGCCGCGCACCCTCGGCGACCTCACCTGGCACGACCACGCCGCCTGCCGCTCCACCGCCCACCACCAAGTCGACCCGGAAACCTTCTTCCCCGAGCCGGACGAGATGGACCGCATCCGCGCCGCCAAGGCCCTGTGCGCACAGTGCCCCGTCCGCACCATCTGCCTCGACGCCGCCCTCGAAGGCGGCGATCGCGACGGTATCCGCGGCGGCATGACCGAAGAGGAACGGGCCCCGCTGCACCGCAAGTTCCAGCACCGCCTCAACTACGCCCGCGTCAACGCCGTCCTGGCCGGTCGCGACGTCCACCTCACCCAGGCCGAGCGCGAGGCCGTCGTCCGTGCCGCCTACCAGGCCGGTACCCCGGCTGAACAGCTCGCGCGACTGCTCAAGGTCAGCAAGGAACACGCCCAGAAGCTCTACCGGGAAACCCGCCGCCAGATCCGCAACCGCGCGATCGACCAGCAGAAGACGGCGAACAAGAGGAACAAGGGCAAGAAGGAGCCCAAGAGCCAGACCACGGTGCTCAAGGAATCCAGGACGAACACCTCCCGCGACGACCTCGGGACGGCCGCGTGAAGCACATCGCGCCGCTACCAGTGCGGATCACCGGCTGGGACCGGGCCGCCATCGTCGCCCTCGGCGGCGCCGGATGCGCCCTCTCCTACGACGCCTTGCAGCAGATGGCCGTCGCCATCCATATCCGCGGGTTCCTCACCTACGTCTTCCCCCTGGTGATCGACGGCTTCATTGCCTACGGAGTGCGAGCCCTCCTGGTCCTGCGCACCGCGCCGCTCGCCGCCCGCTGCTACGTCTGGATGTTGTTCGGCACCGCGACGGCCGCGAGCATCTGGGCGAACTCCCTGCACGCCGTGCGCCTCAACCAGCAGCAGCTGCAAGGCTCGGGGCTTCGGCTCGGCGATGTAACCGTCGGCATCCTGTCCACCCTCGCCCCGCTCGCCTTGGCAGGAGCGGTCCACCTGTACATCCTGATCGCTCGGCGAGTCGCCGAGCCCGCTGTCCGCGGACACTCGGACACCGCCAGTGTCCGGACTGACCGGGTGACCGCTGACGGCCGGGACACCCCCGTCGGCCCGGTCGAGCACCGGCCGGCCCCGGTCACCTCCGGACACCCGGCTGCGCTGTCCGGCCCGGAGACCAACCTCCCGGCGGTCATCGGCGGCCAGGGCACCCAGGAAACGGCGGCCTCGGAGGACCTGTCCGGACAGAAGGATGGTCTGGCCGAGCCGGAGCCAGAGCACGATGGCCGAACTGCTGACCTGGGCGGACACCCGGTCACCAGACCCGCCTCGGTCACCCGCCTCCATGTGGCCGCCCCGCCCGCCACAGAGCCGGAGACTCACCCGGTCACCGCTCCGGAGACCTCGGACAACGACACCCCGGACACCGATCCGGTGACCGACAACCTTCTGCTGATCGCCCGCCAGGCAGTCACCGAGGCAGGGAAGACCACCCGCCAGGTCGTCGCGGACGCCATCCGCGGACAGAACCTCCCACTCGCCAACGACCGACTGACCGACCTGATGCACCAACTCCGCGCCGAGGCCAACAAGGGCCTGGTCACCAGGACGGGCTGACCGAACGAGCCACGCCGAGCGGGTGCCCCGGCCTCTCCGTACGGCCGGGGCACCCGCCCCGCGCACCACACCATCGACTTCTCCACACAGCGGAGGCACCACGATGCGCACCACAGCGGCCACCCACGCCGAGGCCGACGCCTGGATCACCGTCCTTCGCGACCACCGACACCTCCACCGCGCCGAACCCGGACCCGACGGGACCTGGACTGTCCAGCGAACGCCGGCAAGCACACCCCGAACCCTCCACCACCCCGTCCTCGCGCTCGACTACGTCGCCGAGATCCTCCGCGACGTACGAGGCCACACCGCGGAGACGCCCCGATGACCCCCTCCGAACCGTCTGGCACCACCCCTGGACTGCAGCGATGCCACTGCCCGGCACGAGGCCGAGCAAGCTGTACCTTCCGAAACTCCTCCGCAGCCCCTGGCAGCGGAGGAGTTTCGCAAGGGCTTGCCCCCGCCCCGGAGGGAGCGGGGGAGGCCCGGCACCAGGGGGCGCCGGGCTCTGGGGCTGCGACCGAGGGCGGACCGCAGCCAGAGGGGGAACCGCACGCGCTCGCCGCGCCGCGTACGCGTCCTCGTCTGCGTCAGAGCGTGCACCGCGACCAAGTCCGCAGTGTCCGCCTGACCCGCGACGAACTCGAAACCGTCAAGCGCGCCGCCGAAGCCGCCGGCCTGAAGACCGCCGGGTTCCTCGCCGACGCCGCGGTCGCAGTCGCCCAAGCCCAAGGCGCTTCCAAGGCATGGCTGTTGGATCAGCGAGGCCGGGTGGAAGAACTCATGGCCGCCAGCTCCCAGCTCGCCCGCATCGGCAACAACCTCAACCAGATCGCCCGCATCCTCAACTCCGGCGGCCACGTCGATCACGTGGACGACGCAGTGGCCCGGGTCCTACGGGCAGCCGTGCGCGTTGAAGACGCAGCCATCGAGATCGCGCGGCGCTGACGATGGTGCCCGACATCTCCACCGGCAGCCGTACGTACGGGCTGCTCAACTACCTCTACGGCCCCGGTCGGCGCGAGGAGCACACTGACTCGCACCTGGTCGCTGCCTGGATGCTGGAACTCGCCCCCGACCCGGGACGCGACCCGGCCGCCACGCTCAAGCAGCTCACCGACCGGCTCGACCTGCCCGTCCTCGCCCTGCCCAAGCACCGACGACCAGCCCGGCACGTATGGCACTGCCCCGTACGCACCGCACCCGGCGACCGCCACCTCACCGACGCCGAATGGGCCGAAGTCGCCCGCCGCATCGTCCACGCCACCGGCATCGCCGAACACGGTGACGACAAGGCGTGCCGCTGGATCGCCGTACGGCATGCCGACGACCACATTCACATCGTCGCCACCCTCAAACGCGAGGACGGGCGCAGCCCCCGCCGCCACGAGGACGGCATCCGCGCCCAGGCCGAATGCCGCAAGATCGAGAAGGAATGGGGGCTGCAGATCCTCAACGAAGGCGACCGCACCGCCGCCCAGCGCCCCACCAGCGCCGAACGCTCAAAAGCCGAACGCTTCGGACGAACCGAGACGCCACGCGAGACGCTGCGCGAGCGCGTCCGCCAGGCCCTGGCCGGAGCGACGAGCGAGGAGGAGTTCTTCCGCCGCCTCGCGGAGGCTGGCCTCCGCATCGAAAAACGCCTCGCCCCCTCCAGCGACACCCTCGGCTACAAGGTCGCCCTCCCCGGCGACCGCAACCGCCACGGCGAACCCATCTGGTTCTCCGGCTCAAAGCTCGCCCCGGACCTCTCCCTCCCCAAGATCCGCCAGCGCCTCGACGCAGGACCGCCCGACAGCAACGCATCCGCCACCGACCGCTCCGGCGAAACAGCGCCACGTCCGGCTCGCGCCCGACGTGAGGCCGTCCCAGTCGCCGAGCGGGCGGCTTCCGTGCTGAGCGGAGATGACGACGCGGACTCGGCTGCCCAGCTGGTTGGTGTCGGCGAACTGCTCGACGCGGTCGCCCAGACCTCGCCGGCCTCGACCCGCAAGGCACTCGGCGAGGCCGCCCGCGCCTTCGAACGCGCCACCGGCTCCCACATCCGCGCCGAACGCGCCGACACCCGCGCCATCCGCTCCGCCGCCCGCGGCATCATCCGCGCAGGCAACGCCCTCGGCAAAGGCGAGGACGGCGGCGCCACCGCGATGCTCCTGTCCACGATGGTCCTTGTCACCATCGCCGCCGCCCGCTGGCACTCCGCCCGCGGCCACGCCCAACAAGCCGCCGCAGCCCAACAAGCCGCCCAGCACCTTCGCGCCGCCTACCAGACCGCGGCCACCACCCCCATGACGGCCATGCGCGAGCACGGCCGCCGCCTCCCCGAACCCGTTCGCCAGCGGCACGTCGGGGCCCTTGAAGCTGCCCTGCCCCGGCACGCGGACCACGTGTTGCGCGAACCCGGCTGGGACGCACTGGCCGCCACCCTGGACCAGGCCGAGCGAGCGGGACACGACCCCGACGCCCTACTCCAGCAGGCCATCGCATGGCGCGAACTGGACACCGCCGACAGCGTCACCGACGTCCTCGTATGGCGCCTGCGGCGCCTGGGGAACCTGCCCGCCACCACCGAATCGCCCCGCACGCGGACGAGCTCGCGAACGTCCCAGCAGCAACCCACGGCACCGAAGCACACGACACCCACCACCGCCCGAACGAATCCCAGTGCTCCCCGTGCCCGAGGGGCAAGGCGTTGACCAGCACAGCAAAGGGCTGGACATCGGCAGCCAGGCCGGTTATGGCTGGTTGAAGAGAGACATGGAGACGATGCGGATGCTCAGCGAGAACCTTCACGACCCGAGAACCCTGCTGCCCCAGACGGCATCCGGCGATGACCCGCTGCTGCGGCTCCAGCAGGAGACGCAACCGGCTGGCGGGAACATCGGTCTGCGCGCCACCACGCACCCCGAGGAAATCGTCATCACCGGGATCACCGTCATGTGCCCCCAGTGCGGTGCCCGCCGCGACTGGATGGTCATCTGCGACCGCAACGAGATCAGCATCCGCTGCCGCTGCGCACACCAGTGGGTCGAGCGCGAACTGACCCGCGCGGACTACCTGGCGATGATCGGCGAAGGCATTGGCCAGGACTACCCGAGCCTGGAGGACGCAGCCCAGGCCGCGGGGTACGACGGCACACTGGCCGGCACCTACCTGAACCCATGAGCGGAATTGCATTGAACGTAGCATTCGGCGATCCGCATATCTCCCTGAGCAGCGCGATCAAGCCGAGCAGTGTGGCTTCCCTTCCTGCCACGAGCGGCAGGCGCGAAGGACGTCAGAACGCTGCGATCCGCGCGGCCCACAGTCTCGCGTTCATGAAGGGGCGATCCTTCTTCGGATCGTGCTCGCTCCTCACACGGCTGTTGTGCTCCGGCCTGGGCGCATCTTCTGTCCGATGTACCGTACCGGTGTCATCAGAGGCGCTTGTGACTCACGGTCAGAGTCCGCTGTGGGAGAGAAAAGCCGTGAGGTTTCGCTCCCAGGCGCCGTCGATGATCCAGCTGATCAGCCACTTGTGAGCGGTCTGGAACGACCCGAGTTCATCGGGTACGCCCAGCCAAGGTGAGCAGGTGCAGTATTTCCTCGCGATGGCCTCGACGGCTCGGCGGTGGTCGGCTGGCCGCCTGCCGCGGGCCGGTCGGCATCAGCGGCGGCAACCGGTCCACATCGCATCAGTGATCACCGACCTCTCCGAACAACACCCCTAGTCCGGCCTTCAGAGATGTTCCCCGCACGCCGCCTGCGGCCCGTCTCCCGGCACAATCGTGGCAGCCAGCCGTCGACTTATGGCGGTGGCTGAGATGGAGGGTGCATATTCCGGTTGATGGAAGTCACTTGAGTAACACTGGAAACAGTAGTCTCAAGTTTCACTCCCCTAGGGTGTGACGGTTGGCGAGAACCATTCACTTCACTGCGCGTCAGTTCGCGGGTTGCGGAGAAAACTCTGTCTGTCGTGTGAGGCGCGGGACGCTGTGGTCATGCGACTTAACCTGCTGCGGTGGCTACTCGACCCTGTGACGAGCTGGTGGGCTTTTCGGAGGTCTACGGCAAGCCGCGGTAGGACATCATTCGACGTGGCCTGGCGGCATATCAGGGTGGAGCGATTCCCTGATGAGGCTCCATATCGGCGCCACGGTCACACTCCTTCGGTCGACTCTGGGCAGCGGGATAGAGGCCCTTGCTGACCAGATCCCCGGCGTCGAAATTCAGCCGAATTAATCCAAGATTAAAAAGGTGAGGGTTTCGGACACCTTCATTAAAAAGCTCTTCGTCACGGTGTGGCGTCGGAAACAATCAAGCGGTCCTGCATCCTGAATCCGGGGGAGTGAAGAGTGCCGGATCCCGTTGAGATCGCCGTGATCAGCTCCGCCCTGCCCGCCACGCTGACCTTCCTCTTTCAGCGCGTGGAGCGGCTGCTCAGCTCCCGCGGGGCCGAACCCGAGGGAGACGTCACCGCTCCCGATGCCTTGGTCGGTAGCCTCCAGCTGCCGCTCCAGCCCCATGAGGACCGCCTGCGGGCAGGCCGGCGTGAACTCGAACTGCTGCGGGATGCTCTGGTCAACTACGCCTCCGGCCAGGTGCCCACTTGCACGTCGGACGAACCGCTCCTTCGGAACCTGACCCGGCTGCGCGGAGCCCTGGAAGACATCTACGGCCAGCACCTGACGTTCGACGGCGAGGACCGACCCGCCTCCGGCCCGTTCGTGCACCAGAAGCTCACGACGCTGACCGGCGAGGCCACCGGCATGGACGCCGATGCGATCTCCGGCAATGCCCGCGTGGTTCAGGACGTGGGGACAGTCGACGCTGGCGCCAAGCTGATCGGCATGAAGGGCCGCCGGATCGGCCCGCGGTAGCACGGTTGCCGACAGTCCCTCCCCTCCCGTACTGCGCCGTGGTACTCCCTGATTCGAAGGGCTGAGAGTTGACACCGCACGAACCGACCGCTCCAGATGCCGCCCCCGCTCCGGCGAACGAGCCCTTGCCCGGACCGGCGGGCGAACTGCCCACCGCCCGCGAGGGGGCCACACCCTCTAGCGAAGGGGCATCAGCGGCATCCCACATGACGAATGACGCGCAACCGTCGGAGCAGATCCTCGCGGGAGCCCGAAACGACACGCCACCCGCTGAAGGAACACCCGAATCACCCCTGCCCGACAGTGACGATTTCAGCCACGCCCCCGACGACGGTGCAGGCGTAGAGGCTGATGATGAGGCGGTAGCCGACTCCGATGGACACGGGACTGACGCGGCCGTCGTACAGACCGTCCCCCATAACAAGGGGACGGTCATCGGCGTGCAAAACATCAGCGAGATCCACCGCCTGCGCGGAACACCCCTACCCAAGGACTGGCTCAACCGCCAGCTGCAGTTCTACATCCCGCGCGACGAGGCGACGAAGGCCATCGATGAACTCCTCGACGCACACCGCGTCGTCGTCATCCATGCCCAAGCTGGCACTGGTCGCTACACCACGGCCCTACACGTTTTCACCTCTAGGAACATGAAGGCCATCCGTCAGGTCCGCCGCGAACCCAACGAAAAGGTGGACCTTGAAGGTCTCCAGGACGAGGATACGGGCTGGATCCTGGACCTCAGGGACGAAGAGGAAACACTGCGGACCGGATTTGGTCTCCACCTGAGAGAAGTGGAAAGCCACCTGCGCACGACCCGCTCGTTCCTCGTCCTGGTCACCCACACCGACACCTGGACGCGTGTGGCTGACGAGGCCGCCGAGCTGGCACATCCCCTCGCCCCGCCGGCCGCGCTTGAGGTGTTCCGCGCACGCCTTACCCGTCGTGAGCCTTGCATCGATGACCTGAGCAACTGGCTCGGGGAAGAAAAGATCAACAAGCATCTCAGCGGCGCTGTACCAGCCGAAGCCGTCTACTGGGCCGACACCATTGAAGCCGCTGTTGCCCTCAACCGGTCCACCACCGACCCAAAGCCCTTCCACGAACTCGTTGAGTTCGTTGTCCAATCCGCCCAGAACTGGCGCCGCAAGCTGTGCGAGTGGCACACCAACAACACCGACAGCGCCCACCGCAACTACCTGCTTGCCGCTGCCGTACTTGACGGCGCCCCCGTCGAGACTGTCTACGAAGCCCACTCCACCCTCGGCACGGCTCTTGACGACACACCTCAGCCCACCAAGGGCCAACAGGGGCCCGGCATCATCCAGCTCACCGACATCATCGGCGCGGAACTCGGGGCCGACGACCGCATCCGCTTCCTGAAGCCCGGATACGCCGAGGCGGCCGTCGAGTACTTCTGGGTCGACCGCCCCCACCACGTAGCCGACTTCACCCGATGGACCGCGGAACAGGCAACGACACTTCCTCGTGACCTGGGCATTCCTCTGGCCGACCGTGTCACCCAATGGGCCACCCGCTACACGCTCACCAAGCAGAGTTTCACCATCCTGCGCACCATCGCCACGCACTGGGCTGGCACTCAGCACCTCCGCGGCCACGCCCAGGACCTCCTGGTCGCCGCCGCCGTCGACCCCACGACCGGTAAGCGCACCCGCGAGCAGTACCTCGCCTGGGCCAAGGATCCCGACACCGCGGATCTCACTGACCGCAAGCACACACCCACCGTCCTCAAACAGGCACTCGCCGGCGCCTTGGCCCAGCTCGGTTCCGTCTACCCCAAGATCGCCCTCAAGCGACTCTCCGAATTGGCCGCCAACACCACCGACCCCGACGTCACTGATGCCGTCGGCGACGCCTTGATGGATCTGTGGGATCAGCAAGGTCTCCAGGAGACGATCCGTACCACTCTCACCTCCTGGTTCAACGCCTCCCAGCACCACTACACCGACGCCGCGCGCCGCGCCTTCCTCCACCTCGCCGGACGGACCACCCCAGACGGCGCCCCCGTGCTCCTCGCTGAAGGGGGCACCAAACCTGCACCCTGGACCCTCAGCGGCTGGCGCTGCGTCCTGGACGGCAAGTTGAGTCGCAACCTCCAGGACGCTGTCAACACCTGGCTCGATGCCGCCCTCATCGACCTCGACCTGCGGCCCGTCGTCTTGCAAACCTTCACGGAAGCCGTGTTCCGCTCCGAGGACGACCGCACCTACCTCGCACCACGATTCCTCCTCCTCAACCACGCGGTCTACGGTTGGGAACCGGCCCACGCCGGACAGCAGCCCACCGAGCGCACATACCTGCGCGATTCAATCGTCACTGCTCTCCGGGAAGCAGACCCGACCACACCCGCACTCCTGCACCATGTCCCGACCACGGCGTAGAAGAGAGGGCTGGCCCACACCCCGGGCAGGCACTCTCGACATCACCTGCCCGGCGCCCAGCTCCACTCCCGGCCACTCCTTCATCCTCAGTCTCGCCGGGGCCTGGGAAGAGCTCCCCTCGCCCCATCCGCACCACAGTCCCCATGCGGCAGCAACCGACCACGCACTGACGATCGCTCGCAACATCACCAGCAGCTACCCCGTAACCGACAGTGTCCCAGCCGCCGCACGCATCAACACCCTCCTCGGCCGCCGCACCGACGTTCCCCATATACCGGTCAGGCTCCTCTGGGCCACGGTTCACCTGACAGCCGAGCCCGATGCCGTGAGCGCTGCCATCACACACCAGCGACACGCGGACGAGCAGGAGCAACGCCGCGCTGAGCAGAGCCGCCGCCTGGCCGACGCCCAGTCCCTGCGCGACACCCTGATGAGCGACCCCTCCCTGGCCATGGCGTACTGGTTCGCCACCGCACCTCAATCTCTCGACAGTGACTCTCTTTCCCGCCTTGAGCAGCTGCTTGCCACGGCAGCCCCTTATGCACCGCAGGGCCGATGGGCCCCACTGGCCCGGCTGCTTCATACCTTTGCGGAACGCCTCTCCACCGACGCCAAGATCCACCTGATCGACACTCTTGCCACTCTCACTGACCGCTATGGGCACCCCGACATCACCGCTGCCATCCAGGCGCTCCGTCCCGAATCGTCTGAGTACACCCACCCGGGGTGACCGCCAGCAAGGCCGTCCATATGCGGAAACGCGTTCAGGCTCCGCCATGGCCCTTACTGCTCCGGCATATCGCGCCAGGCAGCGTATCTCCCCTGAGTGGTTGCCCCATTGCGGGACAACCACTCAGCGGTCGGAGCGAGCGGCATTCAGTCAGCGGCCAGGTGGTTGGCGAGGTGCAGGGCGTCGGTGGCGATGGTCAGTGCGGCGTGAAGGCCAGCGACTTCGTACAGCGTGGGGTGGACGATGGGAGTCCAGTTGCCGTGGAGGCTGGGCCAGGTGGCGAGGAGGACGGTGGTCGCGGCCAGCCCGAGATGGGCGGTGACGTCCATGTCGTCGTCGCGGCCGGGTTTCCAGCTCAGCAGGATGGCGCCGGGCCCGAGCGGCTCGGATTTCAGAGCGCTGGCCCACGTGGCGCGGATCGGCTCGTTGGCCCGAGGGGGGACGGAGGCCAGGAGGGCACCGCGTGCCGACGCGGGCATAGGGCGGAGGGCAAGATCGCTGAGGTCCAGGTACGGATCCGGGCCGATCGCCTTCGCCAAGAGGCGCGCAGAGGGGCGGTAGTTCACATGTCCGCCCAGCTCAGCTCAGTGCGGACCGCGGGAGGGAGTACGCCCTCCTGGCCGTTTTCGGCGAGGTACACGGCGCCGTTAGAGCCGGGGACTTCGAAGATGCGGCCGATGTAGTGGGCGTAGGGCCAGTCGGGATTGATGGCGAGGTAGGCAGGCAGGTCGGGGTCGACGGTCTGGAGCTGGTGGATCAGTTGGCGGACGGTGATCTTGTGCGACACGGCGGCCTCCGGGAGGAAGAGTGAGCAGGGAGGGGGAACAGGCGAAGCGTGCAAGCGGTCGGTCAGTCCGCTGCGTCGAAGCGCAGGAGCTGGCGCACTACGGCAGGGCTCTTCGACGGTGGTGTGGATTTCGTCGGGAGCTGGTTGGAGCGGTGGCGTCTGCCCTCCTCGACGGCGTAGGACTTGGTGGACGAGCGGCCGCTGGTCCACTGCTTGCAGGTCGCGAGGAATCGCTCCCGTCCGGTACATCCCTTGGTGAGGGGGCTACCGCTGGTGGTGTGCCGATGCTCGGACGGGTAGATGGTGCCGTCGGCGTGATAGGCGGTCACGATGATCGAGTGGCGGGTCATGCGGGATCTCATGGCCAGATGCAGGGGCAGTGGCGGCTGGGAGGAGAGGAGAGCTGCGAGGAATCCGGCGACGGCCTGTGCCGGGTGTCCGGCCCGAAGCTCTGGCGCCAGCCGGTCGTGCCGTTCTTCCCCTGGACGTGGATGTGCCACAGCTCGCCGCATGCCGCTGCCGGCCTCTCGGGGAGGAATCCCACGTAGACGTGTTGGTCGGGGCTGGAACAGTGGACGTTGCAGTCCGTGTCGGAGACGACGTCCCACCCCTCGTTGTTGAGGAGGTCGGTGACGGGGTCTGCGCAGTGGCAGTCGAGCGGCCACTCATGCTCTCCGAGGGCGGCGAACGGAAGCGCGGCGGGGGCTTGGAACGGGGCGGTGGCGGTGAGCGTCACGATCAGCAATCCCTTCGTTGACCTGCGGTTTTCCGCGGCGTCCGTACGTTGACATGGTCTGGGAGGGGGGCTCCAGTCCTGTCCGGCGGTGTGCGTCTGCCGTTGGCGAACTGGCGAGGGGGTGGGCTGCTGATGTCCGCGCAAGGGGGAATGAATCGGTCGCCCGCGGGGCTGTTCCGGGGCGACCGATCGCTATGGGAGGTTGGGTTGGAGAGCGAAGAGATCCGTACGTACGCCGAGGCAGTCGAAGATGCGGAGGCTGCGTCCCTGGGCCGGGCCCGCATGGCCGACGGCAGACGGATCGAGCTGACCGTGGACGAGCTGGCGCAGCTGGTCGGCGCCGAAGCCCCGGGCGAGCTGGGCAGGGGCCTGCATGGTGCGGCGGGCGCCGTCTAACGGCGGGGCGAGCGCACCTCGTTGTTCGTTCCGGCATTCGCCGTATGGCCGGTGTTCTGAGTATCGGCGTGGACGACCGTGCGCGTGCTGCCTCGGCGCGCACGGCGGAGCGGTCCAGGGACCGTGTGAGTCCTTGGGCAAGGTGCCCTTCGGGGTAGGCGTCGATGATGGAGCGGATGGCGTGGAGGGCGGATCTGGTTCGCAGCGTGGGCTTGCCGCAGTTCGGCCGATGAGGAGCTGAGCTGCTGGAGGTTGTGGTGGAGCGGGACGTGGTGCTTGCGGGTGAGACTGTGTATCCATGCCCGGTGCACGGTGACCTCGCTGTCGTCGATGACGAGCGCCGTGCGCACCCGCAGTACCGCGACGAGTGCCGGGTTGTGGGCGCTGCCTTCGCGTAGGTAGTCGTACAGCTCGTCTACGGGGTGACCCCAGCCAGCGCTGATCAGGGCATCGGCGGAGGTCAGATCGGATGCGTCAGGCGCCAATGGCTCCCGAAGTCAGTGGTGATGCGCGCGCTGAAAACGGCAGCGAGGGAACGCGGGTTGGGTACGTGCTCGTCGGGGTTCGCGAAGCGTTCGGCGTCTCGTTCGACGATGGCCTGCTGCGCTTCGAGTGGCTGAGCGTCGACCGCCCTGATCAGGCGTGGCGTTGCCAGGGAGAAAAGTGAGGGCGTTCGGAGGCCGGCAGTGTTGGCGACGAGCCGCAGGGTGTTGGCCTCCACCAACGGTGCCCAGGACGGATGGAGTTCGGTGCGTCGCGGATGACCTCGCCGGCGCCGACGAGCGCTTTCGGAGAAGTTATGGCCTGGGAGTTGTGGGGGTAGACCGCCAGCGCGAAAGGTGTGCTTAACTTGCTCGCGAGACCAGCCATCTTCCAGGCTCATCCGACGAGTTGAGCAATCAAATCCTGCGCCCTCGCGGGTGCGGGTATGGCTGGTCTCTCTTTTTTGTTCGGGTGCTTTCGACGTCGTCGGGGCCTCTGGAGCGTTCGCGAGGTCGGGGCCGGCATGGAAGGGCCTTCGAGGTGGCGGCGCAGGTCATCGGCGGCGGGCGGCATGTGTCGGCAGCGCGGCGCTCGGCCTGCTGGCGGCCATCGCCATCGCCTTCGCCGGAGGGTGAGTGAGGGCGCGGTGACCGGCGGAGCGGGCGCGGGCTGCTGTTGCGCGGCGGACGTCGAGCGGAGTCGGTACCGGTGGGGGCACCGGCGTCACGTGGGCCGCGGCGAGGTTGCGCTTGGGGATCTCGGCCCCGTACCGGGGCACCGGGGCGGGGTCGGCGAGGGCGGTGGCGGTGGCGGCGATCAGGTGTGACGGGGTGTGGGTGGTGAACGTCGCGTGCCAGCTGGAGCGGTAGCCGTCGCGTCCGCCACTGGCGCTCCAACGGTATTGGTAGCCGGACTGTTCGGCCTGATGATCCAGCGTCCCTCGGACGTGGTTCATTTCCGCGAGGCCGTCGGGGGCGACGGAGACGCTGAGGTGTGGCCCTTTGTCGGTGCGCCAGCCGGCCTCGACTAGTGGCTGGAAGCCGCGGTCCCGGCCGGTGCTGCCGTAGAGGTAGGTGTCGTGGCCCTGCGCGTAGTCGTGGGCGAGGGCCGTGGTGAAGGCGGTTACGAGTTCTGTGGGCGTGCTGTTGTCGAAGGTGGCCAGCCAGCGGGGCGGGCCGAACGGGTCGGAGTGCACCGCGATCTTCCACAGGGCGGTGTCTTCGCCTTCGGGGAGGTAGCCGAGCCGGATGTGCTGTTCGGGCGAGGTGACGTACACATTCGCCAGCTCGTCGTGGTGGAGGTGGAACCCCTGGTCGAGGAGTGGCTGGAGGGCGGGATCACCGGTGAAGGTGCGGCCGGCGAGGTAGACCGGGGAAACGTAGAAGTCTCCGTCAGGAGCGTGGGCGGGCATGGGTTCGGATCTCCGGGTGCGGTGTGGGGTTAGCGCTGACGGCGCGAGCCGGCGACGACGGGCGGGAGGGGAGCGGATGCGGCTGGTGGGGGCTGGACGTGGTGCACCGTGTGGCTGGGAGAACTGCGGGCCAGCGCAGCCGTGCTGCGGGAAGTCGCCTGATCGGGGCGCAGGGGCTGGGTCTCGACCAGGGAGCGGTGGCGGTCGGGAATGAGGAACGCCGCGCGGCCGACGGGCCTTGGGTCGGTCAGGGCGTTGGCCGCGGCGGTCATGAGGTGCTCAGGGGTGCCCCGGCTGAAGTACGCCTGCCAGCTCGGCGTGGTGATGGGGTCGGGGCCGGCGGACATCCGCCATGTCGACTTCGCCGGGGTGAGCAACTCGTCGTACTCGTGGAGCCAGCCGCTGCGTATCCGGAAGGCGGCGTGGCCGTCGGGCGAAACCGTGCGGAACGGCCGCGTGCCACGGACGGCCTCCCACTGGCGACTGGTGAGCACGGTGGCGGGCGTGTGCCCGGTGTGGTGTTCGCCGCCGCTGAGGTAGTCGGCGAAGTGGTTGGGCAGTCCTGCGACGAGCGTGTCTGTGAAGGCCGCCACGATCTCTTGCGGGGTGTCGCGGTCGAAGGTGGTGATCCAGTCCGGTATGCCGAGCGGGTCCTCGGCATACGAGATCGTCCAGCCGCCGTAGTGGCTTTCCACGGCGTTGGCGATGCGCACCCGTTGGCAGGGGCTGGTGTAGTACGTGTCGCTGCCGAAGGCCAGGACCTTGGTCCAGCCTGCCGCGGAATCAAGGGTGTTGAAGACGGCGTTCCCGGTGCCGGGGCCGGCGAGGTAGACGGGGGCGATCAGGACGTCGACATCCGGGTCGGTGGTGGGCATGAGAACAGCTCCGGAGGGGGGTGAGCGGGCGCCCGCGCGGCTCGCACGGGAACGTGCGCGGGCGCCGGTGCGACGGCAGGGTCTGACGGTGGGCATGTCGATCACCTGGTCCGTGAGGGGTGGGAGAGCGCCGTGAGGTGTGTCGGGACAGCTGGCTGGGGTGCCGGGGCGTGGGAAAACATCCCCGGGAAGGCTGAGGGGGTTCGCTGTACGGCCGCGTTGGCCCTCGTCGTGCGGGCCGCTGCCAGCTCGGCGGGGTCGCGTTGCACAGCGGCGGAGGAAGCCATCGACTCGAAGGCGGCCAGCTCCGCGTAGATCGGCCCGAGTGCCTGGGCTGCCGGGGTCAGGGCGTACGCGGCACGGAACGAGGGGGCGGTGCGGGTCAAGAGCTGATCCTCCTGGAGCTGCTGGAGGCGGTAATGAAAGGTGCCCGTGGCGAGTCCCGACGCCTTTCGCAGTTCGCCGTGTGGAACAGGTCCGTGTTCCGAGAGGGCGTGGAGGACCTCGACAGTCCCCTCGCCGCGCGGCTGGCGCAGGGCGTCCTCCGTGCGCTCCGCTTCGGCGACCGCCGGGCTGCTTTCACCGGCGTGTGTGTGGTGCCAGGAAGCGAGCGTGCGGTGCACGCTGTGCGCAGTCCGGCCCCAGGGGGAGGCTTCGTAGACCCCGTGGCCTGGTCGGTCCAGCAGGCCGGTGGCGTGCATGCGTCGCAGGATCTGCTGCGTGTTCTGGGTGCTGAGCCACGGCAGCGCCGCGGCGATCTTCGTGAAGCGCATCTGGCCGTGCTGCGCGATGGTCTGGAGCGTCCAGGTCGTCCAGCGGGGAGCGAGGCGGTCGATCGCCTTGCTGACGAGCGTGGCGTCGTGTGCCGATATGCGGCGGCCGGGCATGTCCAGTTCTCCGAGAGTCGGCCGGGGGCTGTCAGCGGGAGCGCGCAGAGCGTCCAGCGGGGCGGGTGAATTCGGAAGATCAGGCGCGGGTGCGCCGGCCCCGTGGCTGTGTGGCGGGGGCCGCCGGCGTCTGCGGATGGGTGGTGGTCCGGCTGCCGCTGCTGCCGTGGGGCGAGCGCGCCCTGGCGGCCTCGGCGCGACGTCCGAGAGGCTGTGTGGCGGCGGATGCCTCCCGTTCGCGCTCCAGTCGGCGCGCTGCGGTGCGGTAGGCGGCCTGCTCCTGGCGCTCGCCGACGGCCAGGAGGTAGATCTCCCTCGTGTGCTGGGAGGAGGCCGGGGCGTCGCGATACTGGATGACCAGCCGCCACCGGGTCTCCGGATCGACGTAGACCTTGTGGCAGCCCGCCAGCTCGCGGTGCAGAGCGGCGCCGCGCTCGTTGCCGTGGACCAGGTGCTGCAGTTCCAGCAGGGCTAGGTCACGGATGTCTTCCGGGACGGACCGCAGGTCGGCGAGGGCCTCGGGATGAGCCGCGAAGGCGTACCGGGCCCGGCTCACGGCGCGCTCCGACGCACACGTGCCGGCGCAGCCACCGGTCGGGACGGCACGACGGCAGCTGGCGGCACGGCGAGGCCGCTGGTCTTGACCGTCGAGCGGGCACGGGCAGCCTCGGCCCGCAAGCCGACCGCGCCGTTGGGAGCCGGAGCCAGAGGGAGAGGAGTAGATCGCTCCCGGCCCCAGGTGCCCGCGGCTTCGGCGGTCGGGAAGGCACCCTCCCGCACCGTGTAGGAGCGGAAGTCCTTGGTGGTCTCCTCAAGGAAGAGCCGGTACGGAGCGTGCGCGGAGGCGGGGTGACTGTCGTGGACGAGGGTGCTGACCTCGATGCCGAAGTCGAAGGAGCACGGGTTGTCGGTGGAGTGGTCGAGGACCGTGTACCGGCCGTCCGGGTTGGTCCGAAGCATGTCCTCCAGCCGGGCCGTGAGCGCGTCGGCCGGCCGAGGCCCCTGGTTCTTGGACAGCTCTGCCGACTCCGCCGGGCAGCGCTGGCGGATGAGCCAGTTCTGCGCCAGGGGAATGACCGGGTGGCGCTCGTGCGCAAAGTCGAACGTGTGCTGTTCGATGTCCCGGGTGATGCGCAGCGTGACGTACTCCGCCGTACCGGGTATGTCCCAGATCGCGGTCCGGTCGTACAGCAGCAGGTAAGTATTGCGGCCGTCGGCGCTGTGGTGCTCGGCAAGGGGCACGAACATGTCGTCCGAGAGCGTGACCGTGTGGAAGTCGTCCTCGATCAGTTCGGTGGCGGGCTCGAAACCGTCGATCCGGTAGTCCGGCCTCGGGACAGAGGCGTTGGCCATGTCAGACCCCGGCAGGCTCGGGCGCGGCCAGCAGCCGGTGGTTGGGCCGGGCCGAGCTGGTGGTGCACGCACCGAACGGACCGTCCGCTGTACGGAGTTGCATCAGGGCCGGGTCCAAGTGGTCGCGGTGCCACGTCGACGGGCCGGTCAGGCCGGCCTCGATGTCGGTGAGCTGCTGCCAGGCCAGCCACAGGGCGTGCAGCCGGGCGACCGCCTCGGGGTGTTCCCACCACCGCTGGCACCACGGCCGGCCGGTGGTGATCTCCCGCCCGTAGACCGGCAGCAGAAGGTGGTGCACCCAGGCTGTCAGCGCGGCGAGTTCCTCGGCGTACACCTTGCCGTCGAGCGCGAGGATGAAGATGGAGGACGGTCCCTCCGCCCCTGTAACAGCCGAATCGTCGCCCGCCGGGGCGGAGGTCGGCGTAGCGCCTTCCGCACGACCGGGCTCATCCTGTTCGCGATCGCGGTGGGGCGGCTGTTCGTTGGCGAGCCGGGCCAGCGTCTCGCCCTGCTTGCGGCTGTCCGCGACGAGTCGTGTGACCGTGGCGACCAGGTCGTCCAGGTCGTAGTCCGGTATGCGTACCGGCTTGCTGTCGTGAGCGGGTTCAGACATCGATACCCCTTGGCGTGAAGGTGTGGGGCGTCGAGGTTCCGGAGAAATCACGGTTTGGTCAGGCCGGAAATTTGGGGTAGATGCACCGCTCAGAGCTCTAGCCGGTGCGGGTAGCCCTGTGATGAAACCGGCACACGGGGACGCCGACCGGGAGCGGGCTTCCGTTCGGCGATTCTGACGCCGAGCAGTAACGGCCGGCCGGACCCGCATGCGGAGGCCCCGCTCGATCGTGGACGGGGGGCATGTCGCTAAAGACTTCCCCGACGATCTGGTTCAACTACAGCGTGACCCCCACAAGGCCACGGCCGACCTCAAGGCCTTCCTTGATCCACACCCCGATGCGCCCGAATGTATCGACGGCTGGCACGACAAGCTCGGTCAGGGCCAGTGGCACGAACGCCGACGCGACCCCTCACCCGGCTGGAGCGACGAAGACAAACAGCTCGAAGTCGACCTCCGCTGACGCCTCCTCAAACTCATCGGCCAGATCCGCACCCACCCCTACTGGGACACCCTCAGCGGACCCGACCTCGTCAAAGCTCGCATGAAGCTCAAGTACGTCGACGATGAGCTGCCAGGCGACTGGGCAGCAGATGGAATGGCCTTTGCCTCAACCGGGCGGGGCCTTCGTACGCTGTTAGTCTCCCGCCACCGCACACCACCAGGGGGGTAAGTGGACGCAGGGTTAACCGGACTCCTCGGAGGCGTCATCGGGGCAGCTGTCGGCGCACTGGGCACAACCGCCGGCGCATGGATCACAGGGCGCAAAGCCGAAGCGCAAGCTCGCATCCAAGCCGACGCCCTACGCGAACAAACACGGCAACACGTCAATGCCCAGCTGGAGCAGGCCAGACTGCAAGTCAAAGCCAGCCATTACCTCGACCGGCGCGAACCACGCGCCCAGACCTACGCAGCCTTCGTGAACCTCGTCATCGACCTCGAAAAGGCACTGCTCGACGCCTCCTCTTCCGTGCGCGACGATCGCGACGAAGCCGCGGAAAGGCTCGATGAAGCCACTTCCCGCCACCTCGAACTCGCTGCGTTCAAGCCCCGCGTGCAAATCGAAGGACCGCGGTCCGTCGGAATAGCCACCCGCCTCGCGGTAGCGGCATCCAATCGGGTTGTTGAGTACCTGCATCACTCGCTTTACGACAGCCCTGAATGGGACGACAGCTACCAATCAGACCTGATGCATGACCTCTACAGAGCCCGCGACGAATTCATCTCACAGGCCAGCAAAGCCCTCGGCTACGACGGCACCCAAGGCACGGAAGACGCTGATCAGTAGGAGACCATGGATGAGGGGAAGGCGGCTCTCTACGCCGCCATCATCGGCTTCGCCGCCGCCATCATCGGCGCCACAGTCGGCGGATGGGCCAGCTGAAGGGCAGCGCGACATAGCGCTGATGCGGCCGTCCAGGCCGCCGTTCAGCAGGTGCCGGTCAAGCGAAAAACGAACATGCTCAGTGGGTGAGAGAAGAGCGCGGCAAGGCTTATGCTGGGCATCTCGAAGAGCTTAAACATCTCTCATCTGCAATCGACGGCATGCTACGGGCGCCAGATGCGTCAACGCGTGAAACGTACCTCTGAGATCTTCGGCAAGCTGTATACAACATGATTGTCGTGTGGACGCATCGGGGTATTTGGGCCGAAATATGTCAGAGATTTGGCACACGAAACCCGAAAGGTGGAGGAAAAACTCAAGGGGAAATTAAAGAATCTCTCTAAATATTGGGATGCCGTGATACGCCGGAGTACGGAAGAGCTTACGAAGAGGCCAGTGTGGCGCTCGACAAATCAGCCCAGACTTGCGGGAGCTTTCGGGCCGCATGCCGGGAGACGCTCGTAGGAGACGAATAACCACGGCACCCGACACGCTCACACCGTCTCCTCGGGCAGGAACGTGCCGGCAGCCACCGGCAGCGCGGCGACCGCACCAACACGCTCAGCCCGACAGGCGAGCCCTAAAGTGACGCCACCACGAACCAGACCCGGAGGGTAAAACCGTACCGCGTGGATCAGTTCTGCGAACGAACAAGGCCACAGCCTCCACGAACTCGTCATGCACCCGCTCGACCTCGTCCCTCCGGCCAACCAGATCAGCCCGATCCACCGCATGACGCAGAGAACTTGGCACTCTCAGAGCTTCAGACGCCAACCGCATGAGCGCGGCATCGTCCGTGACCAGACGAACGCGGGCCAGCACATGCTCAGCCTCCGCACGGAGACGGTAAGTCTCATCACGCTCCCGCATCCGCTGCTCCTCCGGAGCCGCCTCATCCTTCAGCCGCCACCGGAAATACAAGTTTTTGCGGTACTCCATCAGGATCCCGATAAAAGCGCTGCAGGCCGCAATTCTCTCCTGCCGAAGCAATTCCTGGCCACGAACCCGCTCCGCCCGCTCCGCCGACCGCCGCTGAAACGAGTACGTGACCCACGAACCCGTCAGTGTGCCCACAACTGCCACCACGCTCGCTAAGACAGCATCCATGCCCGGACCTCCTGTAGCACTCTCTGTCTTGTCCCGTGTCGTCTCTGCGGCTGTTCTCGGTGGCCAGACCAGTACGGCTCCCGGGAGCGCTCGGTGAATTCTCGGGATGCGGTACCTACGGCGCCCTCAGCGTTTGACGCGATTGCGAATTGCTAGCAGCGCGAGGCCGAGCAGGGCAGGTTCGCTCAGCCGTGAGGCCATTTCGATGTACGCGCCAACGGTGGTGAGGTCCTGGCCAGAGGAACGGAAGGCGACCGAGTTGATCACCACCCGTAGGGACTTCTCGAACCGTTCGGCTGACATCCGTTGGTGATATGGCCCGTTGGGGTTGGCCGCGCTGGGTGGAACAGTGGTGAGCGTGATCTTGCCGCTGCTGTTCAGGGTGCCCGTGCTGGTCGGCTCCGGATCGTGCTGGGGCAGGCCCCACAGCATCATCGCAAGAACGGTGGCGGTCATGGCTGTCATCAGCCAAATGAAGGCGCGGGAGGACCGCAGTCCGTAGCCGGAAAGCGCCCAGTACGCGGTGAGCAGAGTCCGCTCGGACCAGGGGATGTCGTCGGCGTGGCGGCGCATCTCCATTTCACCGTAGTAGAAGTCGGCGGCTCCGGGTTCATGCTTGCCGTCTTCGAAGCTCTTGCGCAGGTGCCGGTACACGGGCGCAAGCGCGGCAGGTTCCAGCGCCTCGTCCTGGGGAAGGGGAGGGGTCCAGCCATCTGGGTCGGCGGAGCGTGACGCACGCCAATGGTGTTCTTCGATCAGTGTCCGGCGCGGCGTCCAGCGCACCGGTCGTATCCCACGTCGACGCAGACCGGAGGGAACGGCTGCCAGGGTGTACAGCCCTTCCAGGCGCAGTTGATCGAGATGGATCGTTCCGGCGAACCGGCAGTCAGTGAGGTCGATGTCGGTGAGTACCAAGTGCGCTGCATCTACTCCTCGCAGCGATACGACGCGAACGTTGCGAGGGCTGGGCAAGTCCACTTCGGGCAACTCCTCACCGTCCGCGTTGAAAGGATGGGAGCGGGCGGCGATACTCACGGGGTGCTCAACGACTGCGTCGCTCAAATCCACTGCGGCGTGTCGCAGCCGCAGTGCAGCAGTCGACGCCCATCGCGTTCGTCGGCAGTGCAAGGCGTGTGCTGCCACCTCGATGGTCACGGGCATTCCGAAGACTGCTTCCGACACGTGCAGCGTCCCGGTACAAACTAATGGTCCCACGGCAGTGGTTCGTTCGAAGGCAGCCTTAAGGAAGACGGCGTCGCCGCGGAACACCGTCCGACGGAACCAGGTATCGCCCCTGAACTCGGCCCCGCCGAACCAGGCGGCGTTATTGAAATGCGCCCCCAGGAACGAAGCCTCGCGGCTGAACCTCACTCCGCCGAAGTTGGCAGTCCCGCCTAATTCCGTATCGACGAACCAGGCGCCGCTGGAGAATGCGGCCCGCTCGAACGAGGTAGGGCCTCCGAAGCACGTGCTCTCGAAGTGCGCGTCGCTGCCGAACTCGGTTCCGGTGAAGTGGGCGTCGCCGCCGAACGTGGCTCCCGCAAACCAGGCGGGGCCCTCGAACCTCGCCCTGTCGAAGACGGCCGGGCCGTCGAACGAGGCTTGGTCGAAGCGGGCGTTACCTATCCTGAGCCGGCCTGTAGCGGGTTCGGTGAGAGCGGTGAGCAGATCGTTGAGCAGTTCACCGGTGAAGGAGGTGCCACGGTGGTCGATGTCGGCACCCGGCGACAACGTGGTCAGGTAGTCGACACGATCTGATTCGCTCAAGTGAGCCAGACAGGCGGAATGATCGGGCACCTGCACGCCTCGGCATCCTAAAGGATCGGTCGCAGGGCTCGCGCCATGACCGCAGCGCCACCAGCGCAGAGGGGCATGGGACGGTTCGGTGCTCGGGTGTGTCATGCCCTCAAAGACGTTGTGGAGGGGGCAGTCAGTTTCGTGTATACGGCGGAACAGGCCGATGGGCCTCAGATGCGCTCGGACGACTACTGGCTCCGGGGCTGGCGGAGTTTGCGAGTCGCGGGTCAAGGTGGGGCAACCGAAGTCTCCCACCTCACGCCGACAGCACCTCCCACAGGAACGTCGCCGCGCGCTGTTGGAAGATCAACGACCGCCCCCGCCAAGCCCGTGCCCCCTCCGCGGACGACGACAGCCGTGACAACCGCCCCATCCGCATTGGGATTACTATTAGCGGATCCGACCGCGTCAAAGCCCGCATGCGACTCAGACGTGTCCATGAGGGCCGACTCGGCTGTAGCCGGAAGCCCCGGCTGAGCAAGGCCGGGGCGCGACTCACGCAGTTGTCACAGCAGCCAATGGGCGCCAGCTGCCCCTGAACTCAGACTGGCCAGCCACAGGAGTAGCGCTGGCGATGCCATCAGGTGCAGATGACGGCCCGCACGAACCTCCAGGCCGCGACGGCTTAACGAGGCACGCCACGCCCCGAATTCGCCGTCTTCAGGGGAACTGCTCGCTGGGCGAGATGCTACGGTCATGAACGACCTCCACAGTCGCGGTAGGGATTATGTTTCGCGGGAGCCACCCGTAGGGCACCTGGTGGCCGGGGCGTTGGCGCGCCTCGGCCGCCACTTTCAAAGCTTCATCTGTGTGATGCTGAATTTCCCCTTTCTGGATGTTCTCCCATGGGCTAGCACGCAGAGCATCCGCTCGCCTCTTTTGAAGGAGAAGGGAAGGCTCGCTTGAGCCAGTTGCGATCGGCTTCGAGGTTCTCGTAGAGAACCCGTTCGCCGCGGAAATATCGAAGATCATTCTTCGACATCACCCTGAAACGGATCTGAAGCCCGCCAAATTTCCCTTGAGTGGACCCTAGATGGTAGGTGCATTCGTAACCAGCATAATCTGGCCTCGAATCAGATTTCGTGCACCGGCAACGATTTTCCACGATCCTTAGGGGCAGCCCCCACACAGGGTCAGTGAGTCGCGCCAACAGTTCGTTGTGGTACACCTCGACCGTGGGCAGTGCATCCAGCTCGAAAATCCACTCTCCGCCATGGATCCACGACTTCGCCGAGAACGCGCTGCTTACCTTCCACAACAGGGCATTCCGGCGAAGTAGGCCAGACCCGAGCCAGGACATCTCCCTGTAATCGAGCAAAATGCGGAGCAGTGATTGCTCGCTTACGGCCAACGTTGGCAGCCCCCATAGGAGCCGGCACCCCTCCTGGCGGGTCTGGCTCGCTAGCTCGTCGATTTCCGCTTCCCAGTCAGCTCCCGGAGTCCCCCGAAGAACGAGTCGACTTGAACTGCCAGCCATCGTGAGGTGCAGATCTTCGCCATGGATTGCATGGACACGCAATCCGGAAACGCCGTGCACGTCAGAATGCGAATCTTGGCTCGGCAGCAGGCTGTGGACTGCATCGTTACTCATAGCCGTGCGGCGCCCACGCCACTCGCTAAACGCATCAAGGTGCAGAACCGGCAAGTCTTGCGTCAAGTCAATACGGGAGAATCCGATGGGATGGGGCCAAAAGGAGCCACCGCATCCGAGAAGGCGCATGACCTCAGACTCAAGCACGGCCTGTTCAGCATCCGCGACAGGAAGGAGATCGGGGGCCGAGGACTTGCCTTTCACGGCTTCCTTCGCCTGTGCGTGCTCTTCCCCGGTGTACTTCTCGCGCATGCGAGCGTCACGGGTAAGACGATTCGACGGCATTGCTCGATCCGTTCCCAGGCACCACTGCCCTAGATACCTGACAACTGTCAAGCGATCAACGCACGCTACCTACAGACCAAGCCGTAAGGGGAGCGGAGCTCCTTCATCCAACACAGCGCTACCACGGGGCAGTTGCAGCACAAGGACGGCCGCCTACCGGCCGGAACCACCAGCATGCCACAAGCCCGGCTCCCAAACACAACTCCCCTGCAGAGGCGACCACTAGAGCTCACGCGTCAGTCCGCCACGATCGCCACGGAGGAAGACGAGTCGGGGGGGGGATCAGCAGCACAGTGAGCTTGACCACCCGGACCGCACATCAATCACTCGCCTGCGCGTAGCGAAGGTGCGTAGGAGGCGGTTAGCTCCCGGGTGTGCTTGCTTGGCTCGGCGACCGTGTCGGTCATCCACGACATGGGCACGGGGCTGCCTGCGCCCTGCGCCTTGGCAGCCGGGTGGTCGTCGGATCGGAGCTTGAGTATCGCGGCGTAGAGGGCTGTGTGTGCCGGACGGGAGAAGTGCTCCGGTCGCAGCCAGGGGGAAAGGCGATCAAGCTGACCTGGGGCCAGGAAGACCGCCCCCAGGACGGCCTGCTCGGCGTGGACAAGCGGTGTCACCGTCGGACCTCACCTACGGGGCCGTTGGACGCGTCGCGTGCGCTGTGCAGATCTGCGACCGCGCGGTTGGCGGCGGCCATGTCGATGGCGAAGTGGTCCAGTTCGCCCGTGAAGGCGGGGTCGGTGGCGAGCATGGTGCCGGAGGGGGATACGAGCCACCAGCGGTCGGCGCGGCGTACGACGGGAGTGTCGGCCAGCCGCTCGGAGGGTTGATCGGAAGCCCAGGACGGTACGGGGTGTGGCATGCGGGAGCACCTCGTGATCAAGGCGAAGGCCGGGAAGCGGATCGGGCGGGCGGCGCGGCGCGAGGGCCGCGCCGCGCGGTCTCGCCCGGGTGCGGAGGTGCGCGGGGCCGGTCATGCCGCGGGAGTGAAGTCGTCCTGGCGCAGCGCCTTGGCGGCAGCACTTTCGCTGATTGCGGCCGTGGCCTTGGCGGACGCGGCGCCCAGCTTCTTGGCGTCGCGGCCCTTGTACCAGGGCTTGAGGTCGATGCGCGAGAGGCGGATGCCGGTGGCCATCAACACGGCGGTGCCCTTGGGCATCGCGCGGAGTACGTCCAGCGGGAGCACGCGTTCCTGGCGCATCGAGACCGAGGTGGACTTGCCGGACTCGCTGGTGGAGACCGAGACCGTGCGCACGTCGTGCTCACCGCCGAGGCGCGAGATCTTGTCGGCGAAGTCGGCGTCGTCCATGCCCGAGCCGATCACCTTGATCGTCGCGGCGGAGAGCAGCGCGTCCATGCCGGACTGGCCCCAGACCCGAACGCCCTGCTGGTAGGACTGCAGGATCGTCATCGGGATGACGCCGCGGGACCCGAGATGCGAGTACAGGTCCGGCAGGTCGGCGATCTTGCAGACGTTGGCGGCCTCGTCCAGGATCGCCAGCAGCGGAGCATCCAGACGCCCGCCATCGCGTTCGGCCTGGATGACCGCGGCGCGCATGACGGCGTCGGCGGCTGCGGCGATGATCGCCGAGGCGGAGCCACCGCCGTCCTTCGACAGCAGATACAACGTGTCCTTGCTGGTCGCGAACGCCTCCGGCTTGAACTCCCGCACTTTTTCAAGGCTCTTGGGCGGGGTGACCCAGGCGGCGATGCCCGGGTCGAGCAGGCAGCTGGCGTACTGCCGGGCGGTTTCGAAGATGCCGTCGCGGGTCTCGACCGCGCCGGCCACGGTGCCCTGGAGCTGGGCGGCGACTGCGTCGAACCCGGCGTCCTGGAGCAGATCGATCGCCATGCGGTCGGCTGGCGAGGCCAGCCAGGCCAGGACGTCCGTGATCGGGCGTCGGGCTTGGGCGGCGGCCAGGAAGAACGCGGTGAGGGTGTTGGCAGCGGCCGTGGACCAGAAGTCGCCCGCGCTCGACTCGTCCACGGAGGCGGTGACGAAGTGCCCAGCGAGCCGCCGGGCCCCGGCGAGATCGCGGGCGTCGGCGAGGATGTCCCACCACATGGACTGTGGCGCGTGGGCGATCTGCTGCGGATCCAGCGTCCACACCGTACCGACCTCGACGCGGGCGTCGATGGTTGCGGTGTAGGCGTCTCGTGCCGCCTTGTTGGAGGTCAGCAGCACGGGGCCGGGGGCGCGCAGGATGGCGGGGATGGCCAGTGAGGAGGTTTTGCCGGAGCGGGGAGCCATGATCGCCAGGATCACGTCCTCCCAGGAGGAGCGGAGTTCGTCCTTGCCCGGTTTGACGGTGCCCAGCAGGACACCCCGGTCGTCGGGGGCGACGTCCTTGGGCTTCTTGCCCGCCAGACTGGGGCGCAGGTCGATGGCCTTGGCGGCGATCTGCTTGGCCAGCAGAGGCTCCAGGTCACGTCGGGTGGCCAGCCCCGACGGGCTGCTGCGGAAGCGCAGCCAGAGCTTCGCGGCTACGACGGCGGTGGCTATGAGGACGAGGGCGGGCAGGACGTAGCAGCCGGTGATCAGGGCGGGCTGCGGCAGATGAGGCCAGACCCGCTCCGGGTGAAGCAACGCTTCTTCAGGGTGGTAGGCGGCCCATGGGTCGGAGTCGGCGACGGCGTTGGTGAGGTTGCCGAACAGCCAGGCCAGCGAGCCTCCTGCCATGCCGAGCCCGGCGACGGCGAGCAGGAGGTAGAGGAGGAGGTCGGTACCGGTGGTGGTCGAGGGCGTGCTGGTGCGTGGGGACGACAAGGTGAGTTCCAGGTGGCGCGGCGCGGTGAGGGACGGCGGGGCGGCGCGTTGTTCTGGTGATCACGAGGACTCCTGAAGGCAGGTGAAGGAGGTGGTCTACGGGCGGTGGGACGCGGCGGTCTGTGTGCTCGTGGCCGTGTGCGTGTCGGTGGTCGGGCTGGTGAGCCAGCCGGGGTGGTCGGGGCGGCGCTCGCGGATCTCGGCCCATGTGGCGGTGAGCGTGGAATCGCAGACGAGGTGGGAGGCGATGTCGGTGTAGTGGCCCGCATGGAACAGATGGACCATGGCCTGGGTGGCACGGGACTTCTGCTCCGCCTCGCTCAGCCACCCGGGCAGGCGCAGGCGGAAGGCTGTGGGCGTCCTTTCGAAGCCGCAGGCCAGGAAGATTCGGCGAGCGCAGTTGTTGCGGCAGTCGGCGATGACCGCGCCGCTGGTCGGGTCGCGGTAGATCTCGGCTTCCCGCCCGTACACCTCGTAGAGGGAGGAGATGCAGCGGGACAGGAATCGGCTGATGCGGGACATGGGACGGCCTTTCTGAGAAGGATCTGGTGGCGGGTCAGGCAGCGAGCTGGGCGGTCAGGGCGCCGGCGTAGTGGTCACATGCGGAGCGTGCGTGGAAGGTGTCCTGATGGATCCGGGCCCAACGCCCGTCCTGGCGGATCACGTTGGCGACGAGATCCACCGAGCGGCGGCCCCGGCGCAACGCGACCCACCGGCAGGCGGCCGTGTCGCCGCCGGGCGCGATCCCCGTGGCGGCGACGATGTCCTTCACCAGGGCCTCCCACTCCTCGTCGGACAGGACGCGGCCGGTGTCGTTGACCACGGAGCAGTGCCAGGCGGGACGGGCCGGCCGTCGTCCGGTGCGCTGCTGGCGTGCATGGAGAGGCTCATCGAGCAGCTGTGCCAGGTGCGCGAGGGAAAGCGCGTTCGCGGCTGCCAGATGTGGCGACCAGGCGGCGAGGAGGTAGGGCTCAAAGCCTTCTTCGCGGTTGGCGTGGAGCGTGGCGAGGAGTGCTGCGGTGTCGGCGGAGCGCCGTATGTGGCAGTCGAAGGACAGGTGCACGGCAGAGCCTTTCGGGGGTTAGAAGTGGGGATTTTCGTTCGGCCGGTCGCCCTCGGTGGCGGCGTCCAGCAGCTCAGGCAGGTCGGCGGGGTCGGCGTCGCGCTGGTCGATCCACCAGCCGGCACGGGTCAGAGGTCGCACCGCGTCCTCGATGGCCTCCCATTCCGCTTCGCTGGTGGGGCCTTCGAGGACTAGGGCGGCGTAGGCGGCGGAGACGAGCCGGTGGCGGCATCGGATGCCCCAGGCGACGCCGCGGTCGGTGCCCTCCAGCGGCGGCATGCGGTACTGCTCGGACCACTCCTCAGCCTCGGCCTGCTCGGCGGCCTGCTTCTTCGCCAGCCACTCGGCCTTCGACTCGGCATCCTCGCCCCGGGCGGTCCGCCAACAGTCGGTGCAGTTGCGTGCCGAGAGCCAGCGGGCGTAGCCGGCACGCCGGTCGGCCGGACGGTCGGAGAGGTTGACCTCGGTGGTGTGCCCGCAGGCGTGGTCGATGGTCCACAGCGTCTTGACGGCCATGACAGGAACTCCTTCTTCTGTACTTCTGGGATCGGAAGGGGTGGTCAGCGTGTACGGCGGGGGCTGGGCGGCGCGGCCGTGGAGCGGGGTGCTTCTTCCGGGGCCGCAGGAAGGTCGGCTGGGCGCTTCGGTGAGGACGCCACAGCCGCGCGAGCACGGACGGTGTGTGTGACGGAGGGGGCCTCGTACCGCTTCGGGAGCGGAACGTCGGCCAGCGATGGGGCCTCATTGGGTGTCACATCCGGCATGACCGACAGATCGAGCTGCGCGTCAGCCAACCGGTCGCCGAGGAAGGCGACATGGTGCGCGACAGTGCGCAGATGCTGGCCCAGCTCCCGGCCGCCCGGGGTATCGAGTCGCTCGCACCAGGCTGCAGCGGTGTCGATGAACTCCTCCAGATCGCCGACGGCACCATGGTGCTCATCGAGGATCTGCTCCAGAACATCGGCGATGTCGGCCGAGCGACGCAGCTCGTGCAGCTCGCCGGTCAGCGCGGTCAACGACTGCCCAGGCTGCGTTGCCCGTGCGGCCACGCCGTCCGGGGCGGGGATGGGCGGCGGCAGCATGATGCGGGGATCGGCGGCGACGGTATGGCCGACGTCCTGGAATTCGCGGGTCGCGGCGGCCACGGTCCGGACCGCGACGTTGTGTGGTGTGCCCTCCGGCAGGAGATAGACGTCCAGGTCCTGGCTGTAGCGGAAGTGGTGCTTGCGCAGGACCTCGCCCAGGTGCGGCCGGTCATCGGCTACCGCGGCGCCCACACCAAGATCGGGGTGAACTCCGAAGGCAACGTCGGGCTCGTAGGGCAGGTTCATCACGAAGACTCCTTCGAGGCAGCGGCGTCAGCGGGCGCGGGCCGGCTGCTGGGTGGCGGTAGCAGGGCGGTAGGCGACGGCGGCGGCTGGCTGCTGCGGCAGTGCGACGCCTGCACGGGCCGGGGAGATGGCGGTGGCGGCCTGAGCGCGGCGCTGCATCATCGACAGCCTCGGGTCACGACGCTCATTGCCAGGCATCGTGTAGAAGGCGTCGAACGCGCGGCCGGTGTGCTCCAGCCGGGACTCGACGTAGCGCAGATCGCCTTCGCCACGGAGCAGCAGGCCCTCGCGGGTACGTACGTCGGTGCCGACCGCGCGCAGGGTGCCCTCACGGTCACGGACCTGGTCGTGCACCACGATCTGAGCTGCCCGTATGTCAGCGTCGAGAGCGCGGGCGGAAGCGAAGGCTGCCTGCCCGGCACTGGGCACCTGTGCGGCGGAACGATTCTCCAGTCGGCCAAGACCTTGGCTGGTGGTGAGCGGGGTGTGGGGATTGGTGTCGTATGTGGCGTCGGAGGTGACGGTGTATTGCGCAGCGCGTAGGGACTGGACTGCCTGTTGTCCTCGTCGGGTCGCATCGCGGTTGGGCTCGGTGAGGGCGTAGAGGTTGCTGCCGGGCAGCCGCTCGAAACCGACCCGTCGCAGCATGTGGTCGGCGACGTGGTTGTCGTGCGAAGCCGCTGCCACGACGCCGTAGCGGTCGTGGTGGCTGATGGTGATGTGCGGACGTGTTTCCGCCACGAGAAGTGCACCTCGCAGAGGTTGGGGCCGTGCGGACGACGAGGATGCGGCCCGAAGGCGGGTTTGGTGATGCCGGGAATTTCTGCTAGCGCGAGCGAGGCGGGCGGTCGTGCCCCTGCAGGGCGATGGGTCGCGTGGCGGACTCCGCTGGCGTGGGGAGGTTGCTGAACGGGCTTGTGGCCAAAGGGATGTCGCTGTGGGAGGCGTTGTCCTTCGCCGCGTCGGCGTACAGCTGGACGAGCCGACGTACGGCATGGCGGATGGTGGATTGCAAAGGCATGGGGAACGATTCCTTCGATGCTTGGGAGGGCAGGGCGGAGGGAGCCGAAGTGCGACTTCGGCTCCCTCCGAGGCATGAGCCCGGCCAGCGGATGCGCTCAGGCGGACATCCGGGCGTCTGTATCGAACAGCTCTCGTTCGCGTGGGTGGAGGAGATGTTGAGTAATGAACGACCGGCCCGCGACCTTCCACAGGCCACGCCCCTTGGTGAGGGCGGACACGGCCTGGGTCTCCACGCCGGTCAGTCCCAGTAGGGCTGCGGCGGAGGTGAGTTGGTCGGCTTCCTGGCGGTAGATGATGCGGGTCGAGCAGTCGGTGAGGAGCCCCTCGGCCAGTGCCCGGCCCCGGGAGCCGGCATCGCCTGCGGTCAGCAGGTCGCTGAGGCGGTGGATCACCATGAGGTTGGCGATGCCAAGGCCACGTGAGAGCTTCCACTGGCTCTGCATGCGCTCCAGCAGGGCGACGTGTCGCATGACGCGCCATGCCTCGTCGTAGATCACCCAGCGCCGTCCGCCGGTGGGGTCGGCGAGCGCGGACTCCATCCATGCCGAGGCGCAGGTCATGGCCAGGACGAGTGCGGTGTCGTCGCCGGCACCGCCCAGGCGCGACAGATCGATGGAGAGCATCGGCGCACTGGGGTCGAAGGCCACGGTGCTGGGGGCGTCGAACATTCCGGCCAGGTCACCGTGCACGAGTCGGCGCAGTGCGTGGGACAGGTCTTCGGCGGCGTGCCCGAGCCGTCCGGTCAGCTCGCCGAGCGCACTGTCGAGCCGCTCAGGGGAGCCGAGCACGTGCGCGACATCGCCCAGCAGTGGGGTGGTGCCGTTGGCCTCGGCGTGAGCGACGGTCTGGTCGAGCGCCACATCCAGAGCGGTGTGCTCCATCGGGTGCAGATCCCGCCGCAGGACCGTCTTTGCGAGAGAGCCGAGAAGAAGAAGGCGCCGCTTGCGGACCTCATTGGCCCAGTCTTCCTCGCCGACGCCGTGCGGCCTGGCGGGTGCGTCCAGGGGGTTGAGGCGTCCGGGCAGGCCGGGGCCCAGGGCGATGGTCTGGCCGCCCAGCTCCTGGGCGACGACGGTCCACTCGCTCTTGGGGTCGCAGGGGACGTAGATCCGGTAGCCGAAGGCCACGGCCCGCAGGGCGAGGGACTTGGCCAGGGCGGACTTGCCCATGCCGATGATCCCGGCGAGCAGGATGTTCGGATTCGTGAACCCATCGAGACGCCCGTACAGCGCGAACGGATCATAGGTAAATGCCGCTTCGGCGTGGACATCGCGGCCGATGTAGATCCCCTGGGCGCCGAGGCCGCCCTCGGCGAGGAACGGATACGCGCCGCTCGCGGTGGCAGTCGTCATCCGGTGGGCGGGGAGCTTGAGACGGCTGCCGCGGGCGGAGTACGGGCCGGGTCGGCCGGCGGCCGGGTAGGTGGCCCGCAGTTCGGGGTCGATGCCCGGTTCGGCGCGGCGGGCCTGGGGACGTGCGGCATGGCGGGCCTGGTTGCGGGCGGCGGCGAACTGGTCACGGGCCGCGCGGGCGGTGCGGCGGTCGCTTTTGCGGGGGACGAACAGCGGGCTGGCGCTGGCGCGGTCGCGGATGTGGTTGGGCATGACGGGGTGCTCCAGCAGGTCAGTGGCGGGTCAGGCCGGTGAACGGGTCGCGCAGGTCGGCCGGAGTGTGGTCACGGCGGACGTGTGCGGCGGTGGCCAGATGGCGCTGGCAGATGGTGACTTCGGGCGTGCCTTCGGGGAGCCGGGCCCGGCATGCCTCCCGCGTGGGATGGCGTCCGGTGCCGGGGTGGGCGGCTGCGTGGTAGGCGTCGTGGATATGTTCGGCGGCCTGCCACAGGCGGATGCGGCAGGCCCGCAGGTGGTCGCCCTCGGCCTCGGCTAGCGGGGTGGTGCGGGCGGTGTGGGTGTCGAGGAGGCCGTACAGGGCGGTGAGGTGGGCGTGGAGGGCGTCCAGCTCGGTGCGGTGTGCGGCCATGGGTCCGGCGGGGAGGTTGATAGCCCGGTGGAAGTCGAGCGCCGCGGTGGCGAACGGGACGAAGTCCTCAGCCAGGTCGGGCAGGGGATCGGTCGGCATGGGGGTGGCCCTTCGGGGGAGCGCGGTGGTGGAGCTGGGCGCTAGGGGCGGGCCAGCGGGAGGGCAGCGCCTGTGAAGGCTTCGGCCTGCTGCCAGGTCAGCAGCCGCAGATCGAGGAGCGCGGATACCGCGGCCGTCTCAATGGCGGCGCAGGCGGAGTTGAGTTCGTCGTCGCTATCGGCGCTGACGGTGAGCAGGCCGGTCAGGGCGACGTCGGCGTGGCCGGCGATCAGCTGCCGCTCACGGGCCTTGATGTCGGCGTACTCGACCGAATCCTCCTCGGAGTCGACCTGGCCCTTGCGCTGCCGCTCGGCCGCGTCCGCGATCACCGTGGCCTTCTTGCGCTGCACGTCCTTGAGCGCGGCATCCAGACCCTTGGGCGCGTAGGTCAGCGACAGCGTGCGACGTACCCCCGAGGTGAACAGGAGCTGATGCAGGAAGCCGGGGCTGGTTTCGATGCGGGGCCAGTTCTCGATCCAGTACGTGGCGTGGCGGGCCGAGTCGGTCTGGATCCGGTCCGCCTTCTCCACCAGAACGACCGGGCCGGCAGCCGCCGGGTCGGCCTGCGGACGGCCGGCCTCGGACCACTGATCCAAGGCCGCGGACGCCTTCGGGTCGTAGGCGGTGCGGATCACGGCGGCGATCTCGCTCACCCCCAGCCAGCCACTGGGCACGAGGCCGGAGTTACGGGCGGCCTGGTCGAAGGTGGAGGTGAGCTGCGACAGGACGGCGAAAGCGCCGGTGAGTCCGCCGCCGGCCTGGTTGATCAGACGTCGGGCGGCCTTGAGGTCGAGCGCGAGCGCGACGTACGCCTCGTGCGGGGCTGCTGCGGGACCGGCGGCGGCCAGCAGATCGGTGTAGATGGGGCCGGCCAAGTGGGTGTCGGCGTTGCCGTACTCGGTCCAGTAGCGGTTGAGCGCATCGCCGGAGTCGGGAACGGTCCGCTCCAGCACCTGGACGCGAGCGATGTGCCCGGTGCGGGAGAGGGCGGCGAGGGTGCGGCCCCAGCCTGCGACGTTGCTGGTCTGGGTTGCCGGATCCAGCAGGGCGAAGGCGCGGGAGGACACCTTCACCGCGGCGGTCAGGGTGCCATGGTGCGCGTCATGCACGGCACCGAGATTGCCGTCAGGCGAGGTGACCACTCGCAGCGAGGCGGCCGTGCCCGGCAGGTGGAGCAGGCCCTCACGTCGCGGTCGGCGGGAGGGGCGCGTGAGCCAGATGAGCTGGCCCTTGAAACGCCGCAGCGCATAGCGCAGCGCGATGGGCGCCCAGTCGGCCAGGGAACGCCCGCGGTGACGAATGAAGACCGCCGCCAGGATGACCGCCCACAGCGGAATGAGCTTCAGTGCACCGGTGACGCCGGATTGCATTAGCACCCCGAGCAAGGCCAGGCCGGTGAGGGTGACGACAACGAGCTGGGCGACCGAGAGGCCGAGCAGTACACCGCGACGTGAGCGGTGGGGGAACTTCACGGTGGCGGGGCCGTCAGGCAGAGAAGCGTCGGGATGCATGGCGAAACCGTCCTTGAACATGGTGAGAAAGAAAGAAGGGGAGATGGGGGCGGGCGGGCCGAGCGCGACCAGGCGCCCGCCCCCGTCAGATGAGAGCTACGAGCCCGATCCGCCCGGTGGCGTGGGATAGATCCACCGCTGCGGCGTACTACCGCCCTGTGGAGGAGGTCCACTTGCCGGTGGTGGCCCGCTGGGCGGTGGCGCTGGCGGATCCATCCGCGTACTCGCCGCGGCCGAAGCGCCCGGCGTGGACCAAAGCGGCGCCGAAGCTGCCGCCGAGCCCGAGGTGGTCGCCTGGCTGGGGCGCTGGATCAGGGGCTGGCCGCGGTCGCCGTCCGTGGGAGGCCGCTGGATCAGCGGCCGGCCCTTGTCGCCCGTGGCGTTGGGATCCTCCCCGTAGCGGAAGCGGGTCTGCTTCGGCTTGCCGCCACTGCTCGAGCCGCCGGTCGGGTCGATGCCGGAGGCGATACCGTCCGTGCCCTGGCCCGGCACCTTCGACGGACCCTGCGGAGCAGGCGTTCCCGTACCGGCCTGCATGGCGAGCTGGGCTGCGGTCTTGGCCGCACCCGCCGCCACCGTGATGCCGGCGACGCCGGTGCGGTGCAGGTCATCGTGGCCCCCGCCATCAGAGGCCCAGTGGATGAACTTGTAGGTGGCGTAGGGGCAGAGCATCACCAGGACCATCACGACGATGCCCGCGATTGCATCCGAGAGGGCAGCGAGCCCACCGTGCGAGTTGGTCTTGCCCATGGCCGAGACGCCCAGCAAGAACACGATCGTCATCAGCAGCTTGCTGATGACCAGAGTGGCCGTGGCCTCCACCCAGCCGCGGCGCCAGCGCCTGGCCACCTCCCAGCCCCCGCCGGCCCCGGCGAAGACCGCCAGCGTGACCAGGACCAGGATGCCGACCTTGCGCGCGACCATCACGGCCCAGTACAAGAACGCCCCGATGGCGCAGCCGAGCGCGATGATCGAGGGGACACCCCAGCCCAGGCCATACATCGCCCCCAGCTCATTGACCTTGATCATGCGGCGAACCGCATCGTCAACGGAACTGTTGGCGGCCTTGAACAGACCGGCACTGAGCGCGTCTACCACGGTGATCGCGACGGTGGTGCAGGCGATGGCGGCGAAGGCGAAGAAGACGCCGACCATCGTGCCGAACGCGGCCTGGGCAAGGGCGCGTTCGTCCCTGCGCCAGGCTGCGCGGGTGAGCTGCAGGCAGAACGTGCCCACCGTCAGGATCAACCCGATCGGCAACAGCAGCTCGTAGTTGTTGCGGAACCACTCGGCGTTCAGGTCGATGGCGGTGGTCTGGTCGACCGCCTTGGACGCGAGGTCGGCCGCGGACTGGGCCACCTCGCCCATCGACTTGGCGATCCAGGCACCGATGCCGTCGGTGACCGCCTTGCCGGTGGAGCTGACGACGCCGCCGACGGCGTCGCACACGGTATTCATCAGGGGAAGGTCGCAGGCTCCCATCAGGGCACCTCCTTATCCGGGTTGTGGGCGGTCATGGCGCGGCGTTGGGCAGGACGGCGGCCAGCGCGCAGTCCTGCTGCGGCCGGCACTGGACGGCGAGGGTCATCGAGCGGGCCTCGGCCCCGGCCCCCGAGCCCTTCCAGGCCAGGGTCTGGTTGCCGGTGACCGTGACGGCGTAGACGTACGCCTCGGTGATCGCACCGGGATCCTGAGCCAGGGCGGTCTTGAACGCCTGCGGGAAGTGACCCTCGCCGACCGTGGCGCTCGCATGCTGGCGGTTGTCGTGCAACCTCGACCACAGCACCGGGCTGGGCACCTGGTCGATGATGGACTTCCAGTCGGCGTACTTCTTCTCGCCGGTGATCCACTGCTTCAGCCCGGCCAGGTGCTCGGCCTGGGAGAAGGTGCGGGTGTCGTACGTCCACAACACCTTCGTGGCCGCCTCGGCGAACACGATCGGATCGCTTGTCTTCGGCGGCGCCGCGACAGCGACACCCTTGCCGTCAGTCGCCCCGGGTGAGGGCGACGGCTCCTGGGCGGACGTCGACGGCGGTGAGGGCTTGGCTGAGGCCGAGCTGTCCGTACGGTTGAGATACGCGACCAGGCCGGCGACGGCCAGCAGCACGGCGAGGATGATGCCGCCGATCAGCGAGCGCCGCAGCACCGAGGCCGGTTCTCCGTACGTGCGCTCCTCGGCATTGCGGAGAGGTTTCTTCGGCATCAGTGGACCTGCGTTCCCATGGCGGAGAAGAACGCAACGATGCCGTTTGCGGCCCCCAGCAGCAGGGCGCATCCAGCGGCGATGGCCGTGCCCTTCTTGCCGTTCTGCTCGGCCTGGTGGCCGCCGCTGTGGTGGCCCCAGGCCCAGACGACCGCGGAGATGACCAAGGCGCCGACCGTGGCGATGATGCCGAACAGGTTGATGCTGCCTATCACGTTCTTCAGGACATCGAGACCGGGGAGCCCACCCTGCTTCGGCGTAACGCCGGGGTTGTAGGCCAGGTACTGGGCGTGCTGCATGAACTTCATGGGAACTCCAGTGCGAATACGGGCATGCGGAAGCCCGGAAGGGGAGGGAGAGAAAAGGGGAGAGGGGAGAGGGGAGCGGGGCCGGTCAGGCGACTCGGCGGGCGGCGAGAATGTCCGGCCGCCACGAGGCGAGAGTCGAGATCTTGACCACGTCGCCGGTTCGCGGGGCCTGCAAAATCAGCCCCTGGCCGATGAACATCCCGACGTGTTCCGGCACCGCTGCCGTGCCACGGGTGAAGAGCAGATCGCCAGGCTTGAGGGCATCGACACTGACCGCCTTACCCTCCTTGACCTGCGTGTACGTGGTCCGGGAAATCGAGACCCCACCGGCCTTGTACGACGCCTGCATCAACGACGAGCAATCACACCGGCCCATCGGGTCCTGACCGCGCGGATCGGTACAGCTGCCACCCCACTGGTACGCAGTGCCGAGCTGACCCAGACCCCAACGGATCGCCGTACGAACTGACTTGGGCGCATCAGCCGGGATCTTGTAGCCCTTGGGAACGGACCCGGCCGCGATCGGGCCGAACCCGCTCCCGTCGCCTCCCGTCCCACATTCACCAGAAGGGACCTCCGGCTTGGCGTCCTTGCCGTCGTCCTCGCCGGAACCGCCCTTGGCGGGGAGGTTCTTGGCGATGGCCTTCTGGAGCGCCGTAGCCAGCGGTTCCCACTTGGCGTAGGCATCCGGGAATCCGCTCGCCTGGACCGCCTGCGCGGCCTGGGCGACGGTCATCGACTGCCAGCCCGAGACCTTCAGCAGCCCCTCGTAGAACTTCGTCGAGGCGTGCACCGGATCCCGGACCTGCGCCGCGGTGCCCCAGCCCTGGCTGGGACGCTGCTGGAACAGGCCGAGAGAATCCCGGTCGCCGTAGTCCAAGTTCCGCAACCCCGACTCCTGCAACGCAGTCGCCAGCGCAACGATCTGCCCGCGCGGGGGCACCTTCATCGCGACGCCGGTGGCCAGGATCGTCTTGGCGTTCGGTATCTGCTCCTTGGGGTTGTCCAGCCCCGCAACGGACACTGAACCCTTGCCGCCGCCCTTGAGGATCGACTCCACCTGTTCGGCCACGGCCTTGGCGTCCAGCGCCCCGGTACCACCGGCCTCGCCGCAGGCGGCCTGGGCGTTGCTGGCGCCGGCCAGGGCAACGGCAATGGGCGCGATCAGCAGCGTCGGGGCGAGGACGACGCCCCCCGCTATCGCTGCGACCCTCTTCACAGCCCGCCACCGGACGCTCGGCGTATCCAGATATCCGGCTCGGGCGAGGGGCGTGCCTGGGCATGCTGCATCAGCAGCTCCTTACTCGTAGGCAGCGTGGTGCCGGCGTTCTCGTCGAAAAGGCCACCGGCACCACACCGGATAAACATCGAAATTCCCGAAGGGGGCCGCGCTTCAGAGCTGCTAACTCCGAAGCGCCGCACCCTTTATCTCAATGCGGCAGCCAGCCGCGCTCGTAATCTCAGGCGCCACACGGCGAATTCCTCTCCCACGCATCCATCAGGGCTTTCGCGGGTGCTGAACGGGCCGTCGATTAGACGAGGCAACACGTATCAACACAGCTCAACAAGGACGGGATCAGGGCCCGTCCTGCGAACACGCCGAGACTGTAGAGACAAAATCCGGTCGCACCAAACGAGCCGCGATCATGAAAGGAACGACCAAGATCACGCCATTGGGTGCGGCCGGAAAAAGGAGCTAACCTCCAGCCCACTGCTCGCCCCAGGCAGCCGCCTGTGCGGTTGTCCCGAGCAGAACTGGCGCGCATATCCCGTTCCACGGGGGCGTGCATGTGGCCATCTTCCAGAAAGAGAGCTCCGCCGAATGCCGTCGTACACCCTGCACCGAGGCGATGCGCTCACCGTCCTGAAGTCCCTCCCAGACGAGAGCGTCGATGCCGTCATCACCGACCCGCCGTACAACTCCGGCGGACGCACCAGCTCCGAACGCACCGCCCGCACCGCCCGAGCGAAGTACACCAGCGGCAACGCCCGCCACGACCTCGCCAATTTTCCCGGCGAAAACCGCGACCAGCGCTCCTACCGCGCCTGGCTGACCGAACTGCTCACCGAGGCATACCGCGCCAGCCGCGAACACGCCGTCGTCATGGTCTTCTCCGACTGGAGGCAGGACCCCACCACGTCCGATGCCCTGCAAATGGCCGGCTGGACCTGGCACGGGAAAATGCCGTGGATCAAGCCGGCCTCACGGCCCCGCAAGGGCGGGCCGAAGCAGGACTCCGAGTTCATTCTCTGGGGCGTCAAGGGCACCCTCGACAACACCCGCGACCTCTACCTGCCCGGCCACTACATCGCTTCCCAACCCCGCAAGGACCGCGTCCACATCACCCAGAAACCCATCGAGGTCATGCAGCAACTCGTCCAGGTCTGCCCGTCAGGCGGCACCGTCCTCGACCCCTTCACCGGCTCCGGATCCACCGGCATCGCCGCCCTGAAGGAAGGCCGCAATTTCGTCGGTGTTGAACTTTCCGACCACTACGCCGGCATCGCCGAACAGCGCCTCCGCAGCGTCCTCAGCCAGGACGACTTCGCACTCGCAGGGCCCGAAGAGTGAGAGCGGCACGCGCCGGCAGACCGGGCCAGAACACAGAACAAGGGCGGTTGCGTCATGGAAAACCCGATGACGCAACCGCCCTTGACTGTCCAGTCAGCCCGCTTCGACGCTCCGCCGGATGAGGCCACCAGCCCGTGCGAGATCCTCGCGCGATCTGATCCGCACCTCGACGCCGTCCTTGATTCCCAAGCACCCCAGGCCGCGGACGTCGCGGGAGAAACCCCCCTCCAGCTCCACGGCATCCGGATCCAGCTTCAGGTTGACCACGAGCATCCGGTTCCGCGGCTGGACCCGCACCGTAGCGACATTCTTGATCCGCCGGTACGCGATGTAGTGCAGCTGGGTCTCCTTCTGCACGTCCTCGTGCGACAGGAGCGCCTCGTCGAGGTCCGCGTACAGATCCTGAAGGACCTGTGGCGACTCGTCCAGGTACTGCTGCACCGACTTCGGCGAAGCCGCACTGGCGACTCGGGACGTAGTGGGTGACTTTCCTCGCGCCGGAGAGGCGGAGCCGGCAACGGAGGCGACCAGCTGCAGGGTCAGTACATCGTTGAAAACCCGGTAGCTCACCAAGTCGATGCGGCGGCCGATCATCTCGATGGCCACCGTGTCATGGTGTGTGAAGTCCCCAGCGACGCAGACGAGCCGGGGATTGCTCCAGTCGATCGCCTCGGCCACCTCGGCACCCAGCTTCTCCTTGACCAGGCTCTCGAACTCGTGGTGGTGGTCGTGGAGCCACGACAGATACGACAGCGCCTGATTCATGACGTTCTGGTCACGGGAGCGCTTGTACTCCACGATGACCGGCGTCCCGTTCTCATCCAGACCCAGAGAGTCGATCCGGCCCCGATGCCGACCCGTCGCGTACTCGCTCGCCAGGAAACGAATGCCGAGCATCGCCTCCATGTTGTCCTCGACCAGCGTCTGCAACTGGCGCTCCAGCGCCATGGACGAGCCCGCAACCTCCATGGCCTGCCCGCCGCGCACCCGGAACACCTTCAGGTTGCTCATACGCTACCCCCGACTCCACCTCGATCACTGCGATCGAACAATCGAGTCCATGAGGCATTTATTCCGGCAGGGCCTCGTTGCCTTCCCGCCAAACCGTGAGCACATCTGGCCAGGGCTGAAACAGTGCGCTCAGCTAGACAGAACCTTGCGAACGGCGCATGTGCCGATGCTGGCTGTCATCCTCAATGGGTGATCGAACGCATACGACGCCAACTAACCCGCTGGCAAAGGAAGAAGGCCGACAAAGCGATACGCAAGCTATGCGAAGCATCCACAGTGCTTGGCCTTGGTCCGGTGCCAGGACCGGTACGGGTAGCGCTCCGGGTGCGCTATCAAAGAGCACTCCCAACGTGGGCTGTTCTGATACCCATCGTTGTGGCTGAGTGGTGGCTCGTCGGGCGGACTATGAAAGGGGGCTTGCACGCCCACGCACTGTCATGGCTGCTGAGCGATCTTGCTGAACGTAACGCAATGCTGACAACTCGTGCAGCGTGGTTGCAGTTCGCGAGCAGTTGGATCTTCCTCGTCGCATTTGGGCTGGTTGTGCGGGTCACTCTGCGCGCCATCACATACGCATTCGACTTGCGGGCGTGGACCTTTCTGCGCGTCGCAGAGTGGGCGACCGTCATCCGCGAGTGTGCAGAAATAGTCCGGTCAGGCCGTGACCGGGACGACCACTTACGCACTCTGTCCTTGCGTATTCCGGTCATGCGGGTACGTGGCGCATGGCGGGCACGAAACACCATCGGATCGTCCTGGCGGCGCCGTAAGGCGAAGGAACATGCCGAACGCGTGGTGATGGCGCTACGGACAGCCGAGGCTGGGCTTGACGTGGAGCCGGAGGAGGCTGCGCGGAATCTCGCCCGCATGATGTTGAAGATCAGCGAGCGTTATGCAGAGGGGAAGGTCGGTGCCCTGCTGGACCCAGGTGACCTTCAAGACTCTCAGCCACGGCATGAGGCGCTACGGCTTTCATTCGCTGTTGGTCTTGTTGCCGGGCTCGCTCTGATCGCTAAGGCGATGAACTTGCCCAACCAGATCGCCGTCGCCAGCACAGTGATCGCGGCAGCGTTGGTGTATCGCAGGGCAGCCATGGCTGGTCTCGGCGTCCTTGCGTTCCTCTACCCGCTGCTGTTCCCAGGAAAATGAGCCGCACCGGAAGCGAAGGGGGCTTGTGATTTGCCGAGGCCCGCACCGCGCTCTGCGGTGCGGGCCTTCGCGATGGGTTAGGCGTCGAATTCGCCTTCCCAGGCGAATTCGAGCAGCGCCTCGGGGAGGTAGCCGGACTCGATCTCGATCGGGATGCCGTTGGCCTTCGCCAGGCAGGCGATCGCCAGCGGAGCTAGGGCTACGACCCCCTCGATGTTCTGGGCGCGGTCCTCGTCGGCGGTCCAGTACTCCTTGTGCCAGCGGACGGCGTCGGCCAGGGCGTCGTTGAAGCCGGCGGCGTCGTTGCGCAGGTAGCGGTAGAGCATCATGATCGGTGGGTAGCGGAGCTTGGTCATCGTCTCCGCGTCGACGACGCGGGCGTGCTCGGCCGCGCTCAGGTCCACGGCGCGCACCAGGTGCGTGCGCAGGTCGTCCCGGCGGAGCCAGAAGCTCTGGAGGGTCTCCACCCAGGCGTAGGTGTAATCGTCCAGGGCGCCGCCGAAGTCGCGCAGCAGGGACACCGGGATCCGCGCCAGCATGTCGAGGCGGGTTGCTTCACGGCAGATGACCGCGAGGTAGAAGGCGTTGAGCCAGGTGTTCGCGTTGAGGTAGGTCTGCGGTCCGGTGGTGGCGAGGTGGCGCTCCTCTTGGCGGATCTTGCAGGTGACCGTTTCCCGGTCGGGAGCGGTGGCGGCGAAGACGGCCGAGTGCACCTGCATGGCCAGCAGCCAGGACTCCCAGGTCTCCAATATGCCGGCAGTGGGGTCCCCGACACAGCGGACGAGGGCGACGTTCAGCGACCTCATGACTGCGCCCGACCTGGAGTTGTGCGAGGTCTCGATCTCCTCCAACGAATAGGACAGCGACCCCTCCATGACGGGAACCACCGCTGCCATCTCGTCCTTCTCATAGTCCTGGCGCGGCACGATCACGGACACTGTCTCCCTTATCAGATCTTGAAGAATTCGAGGACGGCCCCAGAGTACCTACTGCCGCCGTCCGTGGCCTTCACCATGGCGTATTCCAGGTTCTTGCCATCCAGGGCCCTCGTGAGCTCATCGGCAAGCTCCGCGTTCGTCCATACCTTGCCCGAGGCATCGGTCACCTTCAGATTCGGCCGGCGCTCCATCTCGGCGATGATGGTCCGCAGGTACGGCTCGGTGCCCTGCTTCACCATGAAGCCCTCGGCAGGACCGACGCCCTTGCGCCAGAGGAGGCCGGAAGAGGGCGCCTTCGCCTCGATGATCATCAACTTGCCGTCCGGACGGCGGTACAGCTGGTCGAACATGTTGGCGCCGTTGGGCGTCTTTGGCAGCGGCTGCTCCACCGAGCCGGGGAACCTCTCCGGGACGACGTGCAGCCGCGCCGCGTCCTCGCCCAGGCGTTCCGAGAACGAGGTGTTGTTGGAGGTGTTCTCGCCCCATCGCGGGGTCATGCGCGTGTCGAAACGCTCCTGCGCCTTCGTCAGCTCGTCGAGGGTATCGGCGGTTGGCGAAGTCTTGTGTGTGCGTTCGGCGTTGGCGAGTTCCACGGATGCCTTGCGGTCCTTGGCGACGTCGTCGAGATGGTCGATCGCCGGGTGTGTCTCGTCGCGGACGAATGGATCGCGGCCGAACTTGGTCTCGGAGCCGGCTGACGGAAGGCTGTTCTTGGAGATCCAGGACCCGTCGCTGTCCTTCGCCAGGATCGGTAGCTCGACGTCGTCGATCTTGGTGTGGATGCTGAGACGGTGCCCGTCCGACCGGTAGTACTGGTTGAACCAGGTCTTGTCGGGATCGTTCGCCTTCTGCACGAACTCGTCCTGCTTCGCCTTGACCTGCTCGGGCGTCAACTGCTGCCCAGAAACGGGGTGCGTCGGCTGGCCGTTGTGACCACCCGCCGGGGCCGTCCCGTCGCCCGCACGGGTCGCGTCATCACCGAAGCCCGGGATCTCGTCGAAGCCGCCGGGGCCGTGGCCGCCCAGCGGGTTGTGGGTGCCGCCGGTGCTCGGGGTGTCCGGGTGGGTGCCGCCTCCGCCGGGACCGTCCGGGCGGGAGCCGCCTCCGCTTGGAGCGTTGGTGCCGTGGGTGGTCGAGGAGTCGCCGTGGCCGCCACCGGGGGACTGGTTCAGGTCGTTGCGCGACATATTGTCCGGGGCATGGCCGCTGGGGGTGCCGTGGTCGTCGGCGCGGCCCATGGGGTTGTGATCGCCCGGCCCGGTGTCGCCGTGGCCTGCGTTGTGGCCGGTGCGGCCTGTGTCGGGTATGTCCGAGCCGACGCGTATGGCGTCGTCGCCCCTTCCGCTGACGCCGACAAGGACTGGCTGTTCCTGGCGGACCGGGGCCTCGACCCGCGGGTTGTCCGCGCCTGCAGCGGGTGGGGCGGACTTCTCCTTGCGGGCATCCTCGGCGCGCTGGAAGAGGCTCCCGTCCTCGTTGTAGAGGTCGCCTCTGCCGCTCATGCACTTCCCATTGGACGGGTCCTTCACCGTGTCCGGCGGGAAGGTGACCGTGTCTTCGGGTAGCTTGATATTGCCGTTCGGGAGCCTCGTCGCCCCTTCCGGGATGGTGGCGCCCTTGGGTAGCTGGATCGTGCCGTCTGGCATCTTGAGGGATCCTTCGGGCAGGCTGACGGCGCCGTCGGAGATCTTCGGGACCTCGATGTGGCCGGCGGCCTTGAGGCCGGCCATTATGCCGCGGACCTTGGACAGGCCGAGGCCTGCGCTCTTGGCGACGTAGGTCATCGGGTCAATGGCCTGGGCTGCTTTGCTGGCGAAGGACACGGCCTTGGCTGCCGTGGCGGCCTTGCTCGCGCCCGACACGGCGCTGCCGCCGCCCCGGAGGATGAGGGCACTCAGGACGTTGAAGGTGACTGCGCCGGCGGCCCGCGAGTTGTTCGATCCCCACTGATCCCAGGCAACGAACCCTTTGCCGGCCTCGACCATCGCGGTGCGCGAGTCCCGCAGCCAGGAGGGAAGCCAGTCCCCTGGCATCATCCAGTATGTGGTGTTCACCAGGGGCAGTGTGGTGAGCGTCGACCCTGTGACGAACTTGGCCAGCCCGATCCACGCCTTGCCGGCGGCGTCGCCTCCGTGCCCGCCGAACATGGTGTACAGCGCCTCGACGCCGGCCCCGCCGCCGTCGATGATGAAGCCCTTGCCGAAGTCGTAGGCGTGCTCCCACACCTGCCACCAGGGAACGGATTCTTCGATCGCGTCGCCCCAGGGCAGGCTCTTGGCCTGTTTGAGGTCTTCGGCGTTGTAGCCGTACCCCGTCTTGTGGGTGGCGTCGATCGCGTGGAGCGCCGTGCCGTGGACGAGGCCGACGATCTTGGCGTGGCAGTCGCGTTCGGCTTTCTGAAAGGCGGCCCAGACCTCGGCGATTTTGTTGCGGCGGTTGAGGTTCTCCTCGGTCAGGTCGCCGTCCTCGCTCCAGTCGTCTTCGGCGGCCTCGTTGTTGCGGAAATCGGCGGCTTCTTTCTTGAGCTGCTTGAACTTCTCGATCAGCGGAGTGATCTCACGGGCGTAGGTGCCCAGGGCCTTGGCGATGACGTGCATGTCCTCGCTGAGGTCCTGCGCCTTGTCCGCCACCGGCTTGGTGACGCCGAACAGCTGCTCCGCCTCGGGTGCCTTGTAGAAGGCGGCGAGGCCGCCGAAGGACTTGTGAACGTCCGAGCCGGCCCTTTCGATCCTGGAGCCGCCGCGGGACAGCGCTTTCGCCTTGGCTTCGAGGACCTCTAGATTGCCGGTGTAGACCGGTACATCGGCCGGGTCGACCGGTCCGCCGCTCACTTCTGCTTCCCCCCGAAGTCCTTGAGAGCCTCCAGCCGCACGTTGCGGGCGGCGGTCTGGGCGTTCTTGGCCGCTTCCAGGTCGCCCTGGACGTATTCATTGGTGGCTTTGGCGGCGCCCAGGACGGCGGCCTGGCAGCGATCGGCCATCGCCTTCATGCCCTTCTTACGTCCGTTCACGTACTCGACCAGCGCGGCGGCGACCGGCCCCGTGGCCTTCTTCGGCAACAGGTCCGGGGCCACCGGTCCCACCGGCTTGTACCCCGACGCCGCTATCAGCCCGTTCGGTGATGTTGTGGCCTGCGTGCCGGGCACAGCCGTTCCTGCCGCCAGGGCCGCCTCCTGGATGTCGGCCAGCAGCGTGTTGAGAGCTTTGCCCAGGTCCTCGGCGTGCGTGCCGACGACCTTCAACTGGCCCTGCACGCCCTGCGGCTGAATGTCCCATGACGCCATGAATGCCCCCCGCATTCCTCTCTCTTGCAACCCTCACACCACGACTTGCGCGCCGCCGCCCCACGGCGGCCAGCAACCCGAATTGGCGATCGGCGCACCGTGAGGGACTGCTTCGTCCTTGGTGCGCCGGATTGGTTCAGCCGATGTTGTCGACTGCCGCCTTCGCGCGGGCGAGCGTCTGGTGCGCGGTCGCGTCGTTCTTCTCCAGCGTCGTCTTCAGCAACTGGATGATGCTCCGGACTTCCTGCGAGGCACGGTTCCAGCGTTGCTCCTTGCCGTGGTACTCCTCCGCGACACCATCCGCCGCGAAGTCCGCCATCGCCGCCTTGACCTGCGCATCACGCGCCGCGATCACCTGCTCCAGACGACCGATCACCGCCTGGATGTTGCCCTGCGCCTCCGCTGATGCGCCCGAGTCGTACGAACGACGGTCCATGCCAGCAGCCATCACAATCACTCCCCCTAGGGTCTGAGTACTTCGCCGCGATCGGGCTGTCAGCGGCCCGAGAAGCGGGCCGCGTCGAAGTTCGCCGCTGACATCTGCTGCCGGGCGTTGTCAGCTTGCTCCTGCACGCCCGAGCCGAACGCCGACTCCATCCCCGACTGGCCGCCCACAATCGCGGCCAGCGCACTGTTCAACGCCGACGTGATCTCGTCCGCCCGCGACTTGAACGAGTCGAACGCCGCCTTGCCCGAGCCGTTGAACTTGCCCTCCAACGGCTGCGCTGCCTGGACGAGCTGGTGGATCAACGTCCCCAGTTCCGTGCTCGACCCCTGCGATTTCGACCTCAGGGTCGAGAGCGTCTGCGCCCCCATGTCGAACTTCATCGGGCTCCCCCCGCCGGACTTGACGATCGTATGTACGGTCATGCCTATCAACCGGGTCATGGCCGGTGCAATTCACAATCACTATGTTATGAGCAGGGTGTGACAATGGCTCAAAGCTGCCAGGAGCCCCACCCGTCACCTGCTGCGATGTGCTGGAAGTTGTGGATGTGCACAGGGGTGGCCGGCTGGCCCCAACGTCCAGGTGCTCTCACGCGCCTTTCAGATGCCGCATCAGGCGCTCGAAGTCCTGCCAGCCGGACAGATCCGATGGGTCTCCCGGCAGCGGGTAGTACAGCGCAGGGCAGTTCTTCGGGCCGAGGGGGACCGGCGGCTGGGACAGCGGCGTGTTCCGGGCACGGTCGCCGGGCATCTGGCGGACTTCCTCCGCGCCGAGCACGAAAGCCAGCGGGACACCGGGCCCCTCGAAGCGAGGCGGCACCGTCAGCTCGCGTTGAGCCTTGCGGAGCTGGACGAGCATCGACAGGAGCCGGTGGCGGGTGGCGAGCTGCTCCGCTGCTCTGGGCAGGGCGTCCACCGGCGGCTCCTCGTCGCCTCCGTAGCCGAACATCAGCGTGACGTACTCCTCCACGCCCGCCTTCGTACGGCTTACACGCACCGTAGCCAGGCCCGGCCGGGCACGGCTGCCGACCACCACGAACCAGGCCGGCTCCGGCGCCCGCTCGTAGGCGAGGTCGGTCATCTGACGCGGCGACCAGGGGAGGTTGGCGGGTTCCGCGGTTCCCCAACCGGCGGGGGCATCACCGGTGAGTTCGCGCCAGATCGACTCCAGCGCACCGCCAAGGACCAGACGTTCGTCAGCGGGGTGGACCGTGCGGAATGTGATGGCCAGCTGATGCTCGCCAGTGGCCGTGGCCTCCTGGTAGGACGATGCCACCGGGGTCCGGGGGGCGTCTGCAGTTGCGTCGGCCGCCAGTACCGGTGCGAACATGCCGTCCTTCCAGCGCACAACGGCTCCGGACAGCCCGTCGTAGTAGCCGTCCTGCTCGTCGCGCACGACCCAGCGGGAGGGCCAGTTGCTGAGGCTGTGGCGTACGGCCGGGGAGAGCATGGTTCCCGGCGGGGTGACGACCTGGAGGCCCAGCTCGGCGTTGGCGGCGGTACGAATAGCGTCCTGGAGCCAGGCCGTCATGGCGATCACCGGACGGTCCATGATGACGACGGCGACCTTGTCGGTGAGCACGTCGACGGCTGGCTGCGCGGCATCGGGCGTGGACGCCACGCTCACACCGTCGGTCTTCACCACGGCCAGGGACTGCGCTGCCTCCGGCGGCCAGGCGGAGCCGTCGGCCAAAGCCGCCAGCCGGGCAGCGAAGGTACCGGCGAGCCGCTCGGCTTCTTCGACACCAGTGGTGGCGCGGGCTTCGGTCCACCAGTACGGAAGCGCTGGCGGGGTGGCTCCAAGCAGCCGCTCGGCCTCCCCGTCGACCTGCACGAGCAGCGGTGCCTCGACGGAGACGAGCGGTCGGCCCTCAGCGTCGCACAGTCGCACGACGGCGCCCTCGCCCGCCATGTCCACCAGATTGTCAGGGCCTCCGGAGAGCAGGCCCGCGAGCATGGTGGCTGGGTTGGGCATGCGCTGGGTGAGGGCGATGACGTCCTTGGTCATGGGGTCGTCTGGTCCTTCGTCGTTCGTGGCATGGATGCCGTACGGGGCGTGGCTCGGGTGCGCGGGAGGGCTCTCCGGTGTCACCCGGGGGAGTAGACGGTCTGGATCAGGCGGTTGGGCTGGCCCCTGCGGATGAGGACGCCGCGGCCGGCTGGCTGCTGAGAGGCGTAGACCCCGGGGAACAGTTGACCCTCGCCGCGGTCGCCCGCCATGAGGAGTGCCGAGGATCCCGATTCGCGCAAGCCCTGCACCAGGGGTTCGTAGATGCCGCGTGAGGCTCCTGCCACGCGGCGGGTCAGGACGAAGTGGAGGCCGATGTCCGCCGCGGAGGGAATATACGGAAGGAATGGTTCCAGCGGTTCCTGACCGGCGGTGGTGAGCACGTCGTAGTCGTCGACGAGAACCACGATCCGCGGACCGCCGCCCCAGCTTCCGGGTTCCAGGTCCTGGGGGCCCGCGGCGTCATCGGGCAGCCGCTTGTCCAAGACGGTGGCGATACCGGTGGCCAGGCCCGCGCACATCTTGGCGTTGTAGGCGTAGCCGCCGTTGAACTCCTCGGGGATGGCGCCGCGCAGGCTGCGCCGGGGGTCCATGACGGCGAAGACCAGCTCGTCCACGCCGTAGCGCTCGATGAGGCCGCCGGCGATGGTCTTCAGGAGATTCGTCTTGCCGCATTCGCTGTCGCCCATGACCAGCAGGTGCTGGTCATGTCGGAACAGGTCGAGCAGAACGGGATTGAGCGCCGTCTGGTCCAGGCCGATAGGTACCCGCTGGGGTTCGGCGACCGGACCCGGCAGGAGGTGAGGCTCCAGGAGGTGCGGCAGCACTCGCACCGGCTGGGCGACCTCGCCGCTCCAGGAGGCGCGGATCGTCCGGACTGTCCGCTCCAGGACGGCGCCGAGGTCCGCGGTGTCGGCAAGTCCGTCCGTACGGGACAGCGCCACCTGCGCAAAGAGTTTGCGATCGGTGAGCACGCGACCGGGCTCGTCGGGCGAAAGGGTCGCGGCGAGCTTGTGGTCGATGCTGGACTCGCTGGGGTCGTTCAGCCGCAGCTCGACACGGGTGCCGAAGTTCGACTGGACGGCGATGCGCACGTCGTTCCAGCGCAGCATCCCGGCCACGACGTGGATGCCGTAACCGCCACCGCGCTTGAGAATGTCGGAGATGCCGTCATCCAGCTCTTCGAAGTCGTCGCGCAACGCGCCGAAGCCATCGATGACGAGCACGATCTCGGCGGAGGCCAGCTGGGGCAGCCGGCCCGCCACGTGCAGGTCACGCAGCTGTGAGATGGAGTCGATGCCGTGCTCGCGGAAGAGATCCTCGCGGGCCGCGAGCATGCTCCGTACTTCGTCTACGGTGCGGGCCGCGCGCTCGCGGTCGGCGCGGCTCGCGATGCCGCCGACGTGCGGCAGGCCCGATAGTGCGGCCAGGCCGCCGCCGACCAGGTCGAGGCCGTAGATGCCGACCTCCTGCGGGGTGTGGGTCAGTGCCAGTGAGAGGACGAGGGTGCGCAGGAGCGTCGTTTTGCCGGATTGTGGGCCACCGATGACGGCTGCGTGGCCGCCCGCCAGCGTGAGGTCCAGGTACCACTGTCCTTGCCACTGACGGGTCGGGTCGTCGAGCATGCCGAGGGGTACCTCGAGCGGGCCGCGGCGCTTGGTCAGCTGCATCCCGCGCAGGCCGACGTCCAGGGGACCGGCGACCGTGTCGAGGCAGAGCGCGTCGGGCAGCGGGGGCAGCCAGATGCGGCGCACCGGTCTGGCGGCGTGCGTCAGCTGCTCCACCATGACACCCAGCTCCGTCGGCCCCATCTCGCGACGCCGCACCGCTGGTTCCGGCGTGCTCGGATCATCCGCATCGACGGTGCTGTTGAAGGTCTCGTAGGAGAAGGCGAGGGGCCCGGCGTCCTCTTCCTCCGAGCGCTGCACGGGGCCGCGATAGGCACCGGAGACGTAGCTCGCCTTGAAGCGGTCGTAGTGGCTGGTATCGACCTTGAGGTAGCCGAATCCGGGCAGCGGCGGCAGATGGAAGGCGTCCGCGGTGTCCAGCACCGTACGGGATTCGTCGGCGGAGAAGGTCCGCAGGCCGAGCCGGTACGAGAGGTAGGTGTCCAGGCCCTTGAGATGACCGCTCTCGATCCGCTGGCTGGACAGCAGCAGATGCACCCCGATGGAGCGGCCGATTCGACCGATGGACAAGAACAGGTCGATGAAGTCCGGTTTGGCGGCTAGGAGTTCACCAAATTCGTCGATGACGACGAACAGATGCGGCAGGGCCTCCAGGTCGGGCCGCCGGCTGGCGCGCAGGGCCGCGTAGTCGCCGATGTCGGCGACGTTGCCCGCGTCCTTGAGGACCTGCTGGCGGCGCTTGACCTCGCCGGCGAGCGAGGCGTGGACGCGCTCGACCAGGCCCGCCTGGTTCTCCAGGTTGGTGATGACACCGGCAACGTGCGGGAGATCGGCGAACGGCGCGAAGGTCGCACCGCCCTTGTAGTCGACCAGGACCAGGGCGAGGTCCTCGGGTGGGTGGGTGGCCACCAGCGCGAGGACGATGGTGCGCAGGAGTTCCGATTTCCCGGAGCCGGTGGCGCCGACGCACAGGCCGTGCGGGCCCATGCCGAGCTCCGAGGACTCCTTCAGGTCCAACAGCACCGGCTCGTGGGAGTCGTTGATGCCGATGGGGACGCGCAGGAAGGCACGTTCGCCGCGCGGCGCCCACAGGCGCGGGAGGTCAAGTTGTGCCACGTCGTCGACACCGAGCAGCTCGGCGAAGTCGACGGGCCCGGTCAGCGGCGCGTCGGTGAGTGATTCGGCGGACAGCCGCAGCGGTGCCAGCATCCGGGCCAGGCCCTCGGAGAACGGGATGGCGACCTCGTCCACAGTGCCGTGCGCGCTGACCGGCTCCTGCCCGCGCAGGTCCTCGATGACTATCTGGTCGCCATCGAGGGTGATCCGGACGGCGACATGCCCCGGCTCCTGCACCCGCTGCTCAAGCAGATAAAGGACGGTGACACCCATCTCCCGCAACCCGACCGCTTCGTCAGGACGCGGCAGGTCCACGGCGTCCTCGCCGTGTCCGTCAGCGACGACAAGCAGCCGCGATGTCATGGACAAGGCGTCATTGTCGGCCAACCCGCGGCGCACCTCGGCCGCATAGGACGCTCGGCGGCGCAGTTCGGGGCCGAGCTGTCGAGCAAGCTGCAGCGCGGAGGGGGCGATACGGCGAGCGGCGACCGGGCCATCGAGCTGCTCGGCATCGAGCAGATGCGGCATCCACTTCGCCCATTCCCAATCGGCGAGCCGGTCGCCGGGCACCGCGAGCGCCATTGCCACGTCGTCGGGGGCGTGCAGGGCCGCGGTCTGGACGAGCAGAGCGCGGGCGACGCGCAGGCAGTCCTCGCGGGGGCCGATGACGCTGATGTTGCCGACGCGGTCGAGCGGGACGGTGAGGGGGAGTTGGGTGCCGGTGCGGAACCGCCCCATCAAAGCCGACGCCTCGTTGAGCATGAAGCGGTCAGGCGGGGTGAGGACGGACGAGCTCTGCTGAGCGATCTGCAAATCGCGCACCGGCATCTCGCCCGTGCCGACACGTACGCGCAGGAAGTCGCCATCGATACGACGGCGCTCCCACAGGCGAGCCGGATCACGCACGATGTCATACAGGGCAGGCGGCGGCGGATTGAGGACCTCGGCGCGCTCGCGCCGCGCGCGCTCCTCGGCAGCCAGCTCCTCGCGCAGGTCCTCCAGATAGGCGAGATACGCCTCGCGCTGGGTGCGCCGGGTGCGTTGGGCCTTGCCACGCTGGGAGAAGACGAGCGCGACGGAGCCGATGACGGTGACGACGAGGATGATCGCGCCGAGCCCGGCGAACTGACTGTTGCGCACAACCGTCATCATCACCACGGAGGACATGACGCCGGCGACGGGCAGCAGCGACATCGCGATGTTGCCCGCCTTCCCTTCAGGGAGGTTGGGCGGCGCCTCAATGATGCGCGCCTCGGGGGTGGCCGGAGGCCGTGTGGCCCTGGCCGGGCGATGTATCAGTCGGGTACTCATCGTCGTCCGTCATTCACGGTCGGGCTCGGCATCTGTTCAGTGACGCTTCTAGGAGAGGGAGAGTTGGAAGACGTCCGCAGCGAGGCGGGCGGCGGCTTTCCTAGTCGGGTGCGCGAGCATGGTGGTACGGATCGGGCCACCGCCTGCCAAGTGCCGGTCGTACGGCAGGACCTGGACGCTAGCCCCGGTGGTCCTGAGCTTCTGGGCCGCCTCGTCGAGGTCGAGTCCTGAGTGGGGCATCATTTCGGTGAGCACGACGACCGTGCCGGCCATTACATGGCGGGGCAGTCCCTGCATCCACTGGAGCACCGAGTACGTGCTGGTGATGCCTTCCGGAGTGGCGGGGGTGGTCAGAACACGGCCATGGGCGGCGGCGAGTGCAACACGGGCAACTTCCGCGGGGAGCGTCTCGCAGTCGATGACCATCACACCGAAGTAGCGCCGCAACGCAACCACGGCCCGCTCGTATGCCCGGCTGTCCAACATCACGCCGATCTGGCCCTGGCTCGCGGGCAGCAGCCAGGCGTTGTTAGGGAGCTGGACGAGATAGCCGGTCACGTCAAGCAACGACATATTCGGCTTGACGATGTCCGCGATATCGCTGGTGGTCCAGCGACACGACTTGGCACCGAGCCGCAGCGGCAGCGAGCCGAGCGCCGGATCGGCCTCCAAGAAGAGGACCGGGTCTTGCCGGTAGTGCGCGTACGTGGCGCCCAGGAGCGTGGTAACAGTCGACTTCCCGGATCCGCCCCGAATAGAGGTGACGGCGATCTGCCGGCCGGTCGTCACGGGCTGCTGGAGCATCCAGGCAGTGCGGGTGATCTCGGCGACCTCACGGGCGGCTGAGGAGGAGAGCGTACGGCGCACCGCGCGTACAGCACGCGCGGCGAAGGGCTCACCGTACAGCGGCTTGAGGCGCACCGCGTCGTCCAGGCCCTTGTCCACCACCGGCGGGGAGTCAGGAGTGTGGGCGATCGGAGCCCGTTGCGTCTGTTCCTGGTACGCGGCCGGCTGCTGCTCCCCGCCCTGATAGCCCGCCTGATGCTCCTGCCCCTGGTACGGGTAGGCGAACTGCCCCGGCGTAGTACCCGCATGGGTGGTGATCGGCGGCTGGGCGCTCTGCGAAGGCAGGTCCGGATCCTGCGCGGAAGCGCGGTGCGCCTGCCCGTCGAGGCTCGGCGCACCCTGCTGGACGCCGCCTCTCAGGTCGCGCAGCACGTCACCCTGCCAGCCGTCTCCGTTCGGCATACCTGCCCTTCACCCCCACCCTGCTGCCCCGCCCGGAGCGCCTGTACGTCGACTCAGAACTGGTTGAGCAGTTGCCCGTATACCCCGAACACACCGAAGACCAGCGGGAAGAGCCCCACCATGCCAACGGACTCGACCAGATCGCCCATACGCCGCAGCCGCACCTGCACATGCTCGGGCACCTGCACCGCCAAGACGACCAGCGGCAGCGCCGCAGCCACACACAGCACGGCCAGGGGCCCGGCACCGCCCGCATGTTCCATCCACACCATCACCAGGCGCACCACGAGGCACGACGCGGCGATGAGGAGCGCAACAACCTCAGCGATCAGCGGGAAAGCTCGCGTCCTCGACGCAAGCACTACGACGATGAGCGATGCCAGCGCCACGGTCCATATGGTCGGCTTCTCGGCCAGAGTGAGCAGCCAGCCGGCAGAGGTTGCCGAGACCGCGGTGACGATCGTCGAGAGGGCAAGGCCGCGGTGTGTCCCCGCGAGCGCGGTACCCACCTGGTGACGGCTGACAGAGATACCGCCCGAGCGCCGGTCATCGAGCGCGGTAAGCCCCGACGCCATCAGGGCAAGCCGCGGCAGCACACCGAGCACCACCAGCGAGAAGACAGCCATGACGGCACCGAGCCGGGCCGGATCACCCTGAACAGCGGCAACCGCTTCCCACACGGCGGCGATCGTGGCCGTCGTCACGGCGCCAACGAGCCCGCCCTTGCCAAGCGGCGAGAAGTAACCGAGGAACACAAGCGTCAAGACCAGCGCACCCGCCACGCCGGCGAGCCGCGCGGTACCCGGCCAGCCGTACGCGTCGGCGGCTGTCCACGCGATGAGAACGCCAAGCCCACCGGAGGCGACCAGAAGCGCGGTCGCCAGACCCCGGTTTCCTCGTCCTATCCTGGCGACGAGCGCACCGGCCGCCAAGAGCACGAGGGCGACGGCCGAGAGAACACCGACGAGGGCGCCGAGCGGGAACTCACGACGGGCGAGCAGCGCGGCGGTCACTGCGAAGGCGACGGTCGCCGCACCCGCGCTGGCCCGGCGTGCGACGGGACGCCAGCGCCAAGCACGCAAGTCGAGGTCGTTAGCCACCTGATCGGTGACATCGTGTACTACGGGAGCGGGCGGCGCAGAGTGCGTCGTGACAAGCCGAAGTACAGCGCCGTCGGCTATCCCGGCCGACACCAGCGTGCTGTCGTGCGGCAGGACAGAGCCATCGGACGTAACCAACTGCCGCGCCATCGGACGGGATGCGGGCCGATCGCCCAGCAGCTGCAATACATCCGGGAGCAGCTGCCCCACAGGCATGTCGGAGCGCAGGACGACGTCAGCCCGGCGTCGCTCGCCAACCAAGGTCACTCGGCTCAGTTGCGCCTGGGAAGTCGTTGTTCTGCTCACCACTTACGGGAACCTATCATCGCGGCGTTGACGAACCCTCGGGCCAAACTGGACAGCTGTGCTGCAGACTTCCATTCTGGCCCCGCGTCAGGGAACCCCTCTCCCACGACGGGGAGCTCTTCGCGGATTTGCCAGGAACGCTGCAGACTCTGTCCGAATCCAATCTGTGGACTTCTAGGGTTTCGCCGATCTCGTCGACTGCTCGTACTGCTGCATCTGACGCTGCTGCTTCTCCTGCTCAGCCTTCTGCTGTGCCAGCGTGTGCTGAAGGAACGACCACCCGACACACCCCGCACACAGGACAGCCGTGATGGCGATCCCCGCGAACACCTTCCCAAGGCGCTCGTCTGCGGTGCGCCGCCCCCGTTGCGCGCCGAACAACAGGGCATCCCGCAACCTGCGCCGACGTACCGCCACCGACTCCAGCAGCTGACTGTCGTAATCCCGTGCCATCTCCCCGTCCGTCGCCTCGATCGCCCGCGCCTCAGCCGCGGTTGATGAACCTCGACCATATGCGGCGATGCGCTGACAGCCACCCCGAGGTCCTCCCACATGATGGCGCACTTCTGAGGCTGCCGGAGCAGTCGGCCCATCGGCACCTTGATATGCCGTGCGTGCGCATACGGTCCCTCACTACGGCGCCTGGCTGACGCGCCCAATGCCCAGCGACCCTTGCGTGCCCGGATTGACGAGACCCTTGTTCGCTGAGCAGCCCTGTCGGCCTCGGGTGCCACACCAGGGACGGGCTGCGCTCGACACCAAGGGCGGGTACTCCTGCAGGCACGGGGGCCGCACCACCGTCTGTGTGCCGTCGTCGACTGCCGCTCACCCGCAGGCGCGCAGAGCGTGCGACCAGACCACAGCGACAGAAATCTCTCGGTCAGCTCACGGAAGAGCCACCGTTCAACTGCTCGCCGGAGTTTGCGCCATAGGGAGGTACAAAGTGAAGGTGGAGCCGCGATTTGGCTCACTCGTGGCGTGGATCTCACCGCCCAGCAGCCGTGCCACTTCCTTGCAGATCGAAAGCCCCAGTCCGGTACCGCCATACTTGCGGCTGGTGGTCCCGTCTGCCTGCTTGAAGGCTTCGAAGATGACATCCATCTTGCCGGGATCGATACCGATTCCGGTGTCGGCTACGGAGAAGGCGAGCATGTCGGCATCTGGGAAAGGTAATGAACCCCACTCCAGCAACAGTTTACGGATAGCGACCGGGACATCGGCCCCGGCCTGCCGTATGACTAGCTCGACGGTACCGTCGTCGGTGAACTTCACCGCATTGGATAGCAGGTTGCGCAGTACCTGCAACAGCCGTCGTTCGTCGGAGTGCAGCACCTCAGGAAGGTCCGAGGACGCGCGTACGAAGAAATCGAGCCCCTTCTCGGCGGTCAGAGGCCGGAACGTCGCCTCGACATAACCGATGAGTTGCGCTAATGCGATTCGGGTTGGAAAAACGTCCATTTTCCCGGCCTCGACCTGCGACAGATCGAGAATATCATTAATGATCTGGAGGAGATCGGACCCGGCTCCGTGGATGGTTTCAGCGAATTCCACCTGCTTCGGGGACAGGTTTCCTTCGGCATTATCGGCCAGTAGCTGAGAAAGAATCAGTAGCGAGTTGAGAGGGGTGCGCATCTCATGGGACATGTTCGCCACGAACTCTGTCTTGTGGCGCATGGCTACCGCGAGGTACTCGCTGCGCTCTTCCAGGACCTGCCGTGCCTCCTCGATTTCGTGGTTGATCACTTCGATTCTTTGGTTCTGCGCACGCAGTTGCTCGGCCTTCTGCTCCAGTTCAGCGTTCGAAGATTCCAGGTCGTTTTGTCGCTTCAACAGCTCGTCGCCACGATCCCTCAGCTGTTGAGTCAATTCCAGTGACTTAACGAGTTGCGACTCGGTCTTCTCGTGCTCTATCACCTGTCGGTGACTCTCATCAATCAGGGTGGTCACGTTGGCTGGGATATCTTGGGCGCGCTCACTTAACCAACCCTGAGCTTCGGCCACGCGCTGCGCCGAGAGGAGATCACCTTCGGCGGCTCTTTCTTCCATCATTGTCAGCCACCTCTGGAAGTCCGCATCGGCATCCACCCAGTTGCTGAGCCTTCGCCACTCGCGAATGAGCGCCTCATGGGCGATTTCAGCGGTACCTGGACCGTGCGACCCCAGCACGACGAGGCGGTGTTCCGGGGCCGCCAATTCCTGAGCGACGTGCCAGTCGTGCTGAAGGTGATCTTGATATGCCGTGGCGCGCACTGCATCAGCGGCCCCGCTGCGTGCTCTCACCAGCGACAGCAGCACGCGGCGGATGCGGTCCTCTTCCAGGCGCCGCGCCAGCGAGGAGAAAGCCTGCTCAGCATGCCGGTTCAGCGCCCCCGTGACACCTCCCACGCTGTGATAGCTGTCATAGGTGATGTGATGCTGCCTTTGCTGAGGCCAAAGTTCAGTTAAGGCGAACTCCAAGAGTGGTAGACCGCCGGGCCCCTTGCTTGCGTCAGCCGCAATCATTTCGGGCAGCCGTTCGGCGAAGGTGACTCCCGTCATCCGCGCCGGCTCAACGATCACCCGAGTCATTGCTGTCTCGTCCAGAGGCGAGACGTTGAGCTGTCGGTCTTGTAGGCGCGATCCAATGTCCGGAAGATTCAGTAAGGTGGGTAAAAAGTCAGATCGCAATGTGCACACCAGGCGCACGTTCGGAGTGTGAGGATACTCCTGAGGAGGTAGAAACCTTTGCAGAAAGTGCAATGTTTCCTCTGCCTCCCCGTCTATAGAACTGAGAAGTTCTTCGAACTGATCAGCAACAAGAATGAGCCGCTGATTCGATGCGAGAGCAGTCTTCGCCGCAACGTGCCAGAACCCCTCCTCGCGCAGAATCTCCGCCATGCCATCGAGATCCTTTACCCGGTCGCGCCCGGAACCTTCGACCTCCAATAGTGCACGGGAAACCGCATAGAACGGAGAAGAGCCGGGCCGAAACGTGACTACTCGCCACCCCTCAGCTTGCAATGCAGGCTTTAAACCGGCTGCTACAAGGGACGTTTTCCCCACTCCAGAGGGCCCCGTCACCATGGCCAAAGGCTGCGCCTTGACCATCTCGTGCAGGCGGGACACTTCACTCTCCCGCCCGACAAAGAGACCAGCTTCCGCGTCTTCCGGGGTGAAGGCATGGAGGCCGCGGTACGGACAGGCGGGAAGCATGCTGCGCCCAAGCACCTGAGGCCAGGCCGCTGCCACCTCCGCTGCCGGAACGGCGTACGCATCGCCGGCAGTCTCGACCCGACTGGCCACCGCGAGCATGGCTACAACAGCATCGCCCCACTGGTCCCGGATCACGACCGGAGCGCCACTGTAGCCGGGCTGCACCCTTAACGCTGACTCCGATTCCCTATCCAGTTGGATCATGCCGCCGCCAACGGCCCCACGGAGCAAGCAACTGCTCCAGGCGCCCGTCGCCGGTCGCGAAGGACTTGAGGGATATCCAAAGACGTCGGCTTCGTCGGCGCGACTTGCAGGAGCATCCAAGAGCCGTGCTGCGCCGGCGCCGGCTGGCAACGGCTCACCCCCAACCATCACCAAGCCGGCAGTATCACGCCCAGATTCCCCATCGCCTGCTGGCGGATCCCAGGCGTCGATCCGGCAGTTCCGCAACGGTGCGCCTTCGGCATCGCCGAGCAACACGAACTCAACCTGGACTCGCGCATTGGCATTGGGGCGGGCTCTGGTGGCCTTGTCCCGGCCCAGAGCCACGTTCACTACATGGGCACACGTCACAATGTGCTTCTCACCGACGACATAACCGACGCCCGCAGCTTGCCCGCTCGCGCTCTGTCGGATCTTGACGATGAAACCTTCTCGCGTCGCTGACACCGCTTTAGCTGGCGTCCGCCGTGCGCGCCCACTTGAGGCGAACGGCGAAATTCACTTCCGCTGTTCCCTTCGCGATGATCACCGAGGTGTCGCCGCCCACCTTGAGCCCGAACTCAACCTCGGCCTCATCGGGGCCCAGTTCCCGCAACGTATCAACCACCCGGGCAAGTGTCGGCCGGACCTGGGCCATGGCATCGTCCAAAGACACGCGCGCCCGGGCCACCACACCAGCGTCTCCCGCTGCAAGTTCAAGATCTGAGCCGACGAGTTCGACGTCAGTCTCGAACACCGTGGGTTCTTTGTCCCCATCATTCAACGGTACTGCGATAAGTCCCATACTCCACATCCCTGTTGGGCGACGTCCGCGCGCTGCCACTGCCACCACTGGCTGATGATCAGAGTAGGCAGCACTGGACTTGGGCGTGGAAGGTTCAGCCAAATGGCATCGTCGCGGCGACCCAGAACAAGGACATGCGTGTGGAGAGGCGGCACAAGCAGGCCCGACAGTCGCCGACGTCACCCGTCTTGCGCGGCCTACGTCGAAGACGGCGAGAGGGCATCGTGGGCAAGGAGCCCGGCCTGGGGCGGCATCTTGCGGTGATTCCGCAACTTCGACCGTGCATGAGGCCGAACCTGCCCGTCACCACAAGGCCGGTTACGTAGACAGGCGTGTCGGAGGGCGCCAGCGCGGTCCCAGCGTCGTGTCCACGAGGGGAGGGCGTCCCCGGGGGCTGCCATCGTCCATCGCCCGCGTCCCGATGCCGGGCTCGAAAACGCTGGTCAGGCCGCTCCGAACCGAAGGCTTCCCAGGGATTTTTCAGGGACTTTCAGCTCTGCCTCAGGGACTTTCCAGGGACTTTCCGCGGAGTAAGCAGGACAGGCCCTGACAGCCCTGAAAGGTGCAAAGTGCCTGGTCAGAGCCAGTTCCTTACCAGTTGGCGACGCTCATCAGGCCGTGCCCCTGTGCAGGTCACGTCGGCCGGGCACAGCTGCATGGACGAGGGTCCCGTGAGAGGTGTAAGTGTCACCCGTCGGCAGCCCCCTGCTGGCGCTGCTCCGGATGAACTCTCCCCGGAACAGCGCCAGTTGGCGGCATCGCCGCACTCGTCAGTACGAGTAGAACCCCGACCCCGACTTCCGCCCCAGCCGGCCCGCGTCGACCATGCGCTGGAGCAGCGGGGGAGCGGCGTAGAGCGGCTCCTTGTACTCCTCGTACATGGACGCGGCGACCGAGGCCACGGTGTCCAGGCCGATCAGGTCGGAGAGCTTGAGCGGGCCCATCGGGTGGGCGCAGCCCAGTTCCATGCCGTTGTCGATGTCCTCGCGGCTGGCGATGCCGGACTCGAACATCCGGATCGCGGAGAGCAGGTACGGGATGAGCAGGGCGTTGACGACGAAGCCCGAGCGGTCCTGGGCGCGGATGGCGTGCTTGCCCAGGACGTTCTGGACCAGTGCCTCGGAGCGCTTGATGGTCTCCTCGCCGGTGGTGAGCGCGGGGATCAGCTCCACCAGCTTCTGCACCGGGGCCGGGTTGAAGAAGTGGATGCCGATGACCTGGTCGGGCCGGGAGGTGGCGACCGCCAGCTTCACCAGCGGGATGGACGAGGTGTTGGAGGCCAGGATCGCGTCCGGGCGGGTCACCACCTGGTCCAGCACCTGGAAGATCTCGGTCTTGACCTGCTCGTTCTCCACGACGGCCTCGATGACGAGATCGCGGTCGGCGAACTCACCGAGGTCGGTGGTGAAGCTGAGCCGGTCGAGCGTCGCATCGCGCTCCGCGACGGTGATCTTGCCGCGTTCGGCGGCCTTGCCGAGGGAGTTGGTCAAGCGGGTGCGACCCAGCTCCAGAGCCTCGCCGGTGGTCTCGGCGACCATCACGTCCAGCCCGGCGCGGGCGCAGACCTCGGCGATGCCTGCGCCCATCTGGCCGCAACCGACCACTCCGACGCGTGCAATGTCGGCAATTGAGTTGGTCACCTCGTGCCTTTCGCTGATCTTCAGGGCCGGCGGTACGCCGTAAGGGTCCGACGCCCGGCCTCGGCCCCGACGTTACTCCGCGCGGTGCTGTGCTCCGGGCGCCGGGGCGGGCATTCTGAAGTCTCAGGACGGGATGAACCGGACAAGCTGGGGACTTTTGATGAAACGGATCACACGAAGGGGCTTTGCGGTGGCCGCGCTCGGCGCGGCCTCTTCGCTGCTCACCGCGGGTGCCGCGGTGCCGTCGGGCGGCACGGAGCGCCGCGAGATGCGGGGGGTGTGGCTGGCGACCGTCGGCAACCTGGACTGGCCGTCCCGCGCCAAGCTCACCCCCGCCGAGCAACAGCGCGAACTGCGCGCCCACTTCGACACCGCCGTCCGGCACCGACTGAACACCGTCTTCCTCCAGGTGCGCCCCACCGCGGACGCCCTGTGGCCCTCCCGGTACGAGCCCTGGTCGCAGTACCTGACCGGGCAGCAGGGCCGCGACCCGGGCTGGAACCCGCTGGACTTCGCGGTCCGCGAGGCGCACCGGCGCGGTCTCGAACTGCACGCCTGGTTCAACCCGTACCGGGTCGCCAACCACACCGACCCGGAGCGGCTGTCCCCCGACCACCCGGTGCGCCGGCACCCCGACTGGGTCGTCCCGTACGGCGGCAAGCTCTACTACAACCCCGGGCTGCCGGAGGTCCGCGGGTTCGTGCAGGACGCGATGCTGGACGCGGTCGAGCACTACCCGGTCGACGGGGTGCACTTCGACGACTACTTCTACCCGTACCCGGTCGCCGGCGAGAGCTTCGACGACGACGACGCGTTCGACGCGCACGGCGGCGACTTCGAGACCCGGGGCGCCTGGCGGCGGGACAACATCGACCGGCTGATCCATGAGACGGCACGGCGGCTGGACCGGGGCGGACGGCAGGAGGGGCGCCGGGTGCGCTTCGGCGTCAGCCCGTTCGCGGTCTGGCGCAACGCCGCCAGCGACCCGCTGGGGTCCCGCACCCAGGCGGGGGTGCAGACCTACGACGACCTGTTCGCCGACACCCGCCGCTGGGTGCGCGAGGGGTGGCTCGACTACGTCGTGCCGCAGGTCTACTGGCCCCTCGGCAGCAAGGCGGCCGACTACGCCGAGCTGGTTCCCTGGTGGGCACGGACCGTCGACGGCACCGGCGTCGAGCTCTACATCGGCGAGGCCCTCTACAAGCAGGGCGACGCCGAGCCGGCGGCCTGGCAGGACCCGGCCGAACTCTCCCGGCACCTCACCTTCGCCCGCCGCTACTCCCAGGTCGGCGGCCATGTCTACTTCTCGGCGAAGGATGTGGCCAAGGACCGGGTGGGCGCGATGGCACGGGTCGTGCGCGATCACTACGGCGGCGCGGCACGGCCGTGACCGGCCGTCCGCGCGGCCGCAGCGGGATCCGTGTGCGGTTCCCTACCGGCCGGGGCCGACATCGGAGGCCTTGGCGTGCTGGACGACCGAGTCGGGGCCCGGCGACATGATCGTCTCGTGCCCCTCGGCGTCGCGGATGCGGTAGGGCGGATCGCCGTTCGTACCCAGTACTTCGATGATTTCGACGACGTGGTCGCGATGCCCGACGGTCCTGCCGTGCACCACCAGCCGGTCGCCCTTGGTCGCGTGCATGAGCGGTCCTCCCCGCTTCGGGCGGCCATGCGACCCGGACGGCCGACGACGCGACGGCCGAGCGGATGGACGGCCAACGATTCCAACGGTGTGACGAGCCTGAGGGTGGCCCGGACGGCCGTACATGCCATCGCGGCAAGTTTACGTCCGGAGGCGGCCGGCGCACCTGGGCGGCGAGCCGGAAGTGCGGCGCCCGCCCGGCCGGTGTGCGGTCGTCCCGCCGGTTTCCCCGGCCCGCCCCGACGGGTGTGGGCGGGGCAGGGGGCCGGTGCGGCGCTGCCCGGTGGCGCCGCGGTCAGCTCCGTGTCCTCTGGGTGACCGCGATACAGGCCAGGACCGCCAGCGCCGTCGCCGGGGCGGCCGGCGGGAGCCGTTCGCCGAGCAGCAGCACGGACCACACCAGGGTCAGCAGCGGCTGGGCGAGCTGGAGCTGGCTCGCCTTGGAGATGCCGATCGTGGCCATCCCGCGGTACCAGACGACCATCCCCAGGAACTGCGAGCCGATCGCCAGCCACAGCAGCCCGCCGATCGCGTGCGCCGTCAGGTGCAGCGGCTCGGTGGACAGGGCGACCACGGCGCCGACCGCCGTCACCGGGAGCGAGAGCACCAGCGCCCAGCCGATCACCTGCCAGCCCGGCATGTGGCGGGCCAGCCGCCCGCCCTCCGTGTAGCCGGCCGCGCACACCAGCAGCGCCGCGAACAGGTACAGGTCGCCGCGGCTCGGCGTGCCACCGCTCTGCTGCACCGCGAAGCCGATGACGACGGTGGCGCCGACCAGCGCCGCGATCCAGAAGGTGCGCGAGGGGCGGGCCCCGGTCCGCACCGCCGAGCAGGCGGCGGTGGTCAGCGGCAGCAGACCGACCACGACGGCGGCGTGCGAGGTGGTGGAGGTCTGGAGGGCGAGCGTGGTCAACAGCGGGAAGCCGAGGACCACACCGCCGGCCACGACCGCGATTCCGGCCCAGTGGCGCCGCTCCGGCAGGCGCACCCGGCACACCGCGAGCGCACCGCCGGCCACCGCGGCGGCCAGCACGCTGCGGAGCATCACCACCGTCCAGGGGCCCATGCCCTCCAGCGCCAAGGCGGTCGCGGGGAAGGTGAGCGAGAAGGCGGCGACGCCGAGGGCGGCGAGCAGGGCGCCCCGGGCGGCCAGGTTGCCGCGGGCGGCAGGCGCGGCAGGCGCGGCAGGCGTGGCAGGCGCGGCGGCGTCCGGGACGGCGGCGGCGGGCGTCCGCGGGGTGGTGACCGCTATCGGGGCCGGTGCAGTAGCGCTATCGTTGGCTCTCATGCAAGAGCGTAGCAGCGTTGCTGAACTGGCCGCGATCCTCCGGAGTGAGCTGAACCGCTACTCGGCAGGGGAGAAGCTGCCATCGAGTCGTGCGCTCGTGGAGCGACATCGGGTCAGCCCGGTGACGGTCTCCAGGGCGCTCGCCGAGCTGGTCGCCGAGGGCCTGGTCGTCACCCGGCCCGGCGCCGGCGCCTTTCGGGCCGAGCCGCGCCACGAGGCCCCCCAGCCGGTCGACACCTCCTGGCAGGAGATCGCGCTGAGCGCCGAACCCGCCGGCGACCAGGTGCCGCGGAGCGTCGACGCCACGGGAGTGCTGGCCACCCTCGCCACCCCGGCCCCCGGCGTCGTCGAACTCAACGGCGGCTACCTCCACCCCGATCTACAGCCCGGACGCGCCCTCGCCGCCGCCCTGGCCCGCGCCGGGCGCCGGCCGGGTGCGTGGGGACGGCCGCCGGTCGAGGGCGTACCGGAGCTGCGGGCCTGGTTCGCGCGGGAGATCGCCGGCCCCGGCGGTGCGGTCGCCGCGAGCGATGTGCTGGTCACCGCGGGCGGCCAGAACGCGCTGACCGCCGCGCTGCGGGCGCTCGCCGCCCCCGGCGCCCCGGTGCTCGTCGAGTCCCCGACCTACCCGGGCATGCTCGCCGTCGCCCGCGCCTCCGGGGTGCGGCCGGTGCCGGTGCCGATGGACGCCGACGGCGTCCGTACCGATCTGCTCGCCGACGCCTTCCGTGTCAGCGGCGCACGGCTCTTCGTCAGCCAGCCGCTGTTCCAGAACCCGACCGGAGCGGTGCTCGCGCGGGAGCGGCGCCGCGAGGTGCTGCGGGTGGCCCGCGCGGCCGGCGCGTTCGTGATCGAGGACGACTTCGCGCGGCTGCTCGCCCACGACGACGCCCCCGCCCTCCCGCCGACCCTGATGGCGGACGACCGGCACGGCACGGTCGTCCACATCCGCTCCCTGACCAAGGCGACGTCGCCCAATCTGCGGGTGGGCGCCCTGGCCGCCCGTGGTCCGGTCCTGGACCGGCTGCGCGCCATCCAGGTCGTGGACAACTTCTTCGTGCCCGGACCGCTCCAGGAGGCCGCCCTGGAGCTCGTCGGCTCGCCCGCCTGGCCCCGGCACCTGCGGCTGATCGCCGGTGAGCTGAGCGTTCGCCGGAACGCCCTGGTCACCGCCTTGCGGACGCAGCTGCCCGGGCTCGCCGAGCGGGGCCTGGGGCCCGGTGCGACATACGGCAGTGGCCCGGGGTCGGGCGAAGGGTCGCGGCTCCCGTACGGCGGCTACCAGCTCTGGCTGCGGCTTCCGGACGGTACCGACGAGGCGGCGCTGGCCGGTGCGGCGCTGCGGGCCGGGGTCGCGGTCGCGGCCGGCCGCCCGTACTTCGCCGCCGAGCCACCGGCCGCGCACCTGCGGCTGAGCTTCGCGGCGGCGGCCGGCGTCGGTGAGATCACGGAGGGCATCCGCCGGCTGCGCACCGCTTGCCTGGAGGTGGGGGTGCCGGTGGTCTGAGCGCCCCGTCGGCCCGCCTATCCGTTCGACGCCGCCCCCGATGATCTGCGAACCTTCGCGGCATGACCGCGCACGCCCTCGACGGCTACCAGATCTCCACCGACCCGGCCCGGCTGGACGCCGACCTCGTCCACCACTGGCTGTCCACCGACGCCTACTGGGCCCTGGACCGTCCCCGTGACCTCCATGACCGCGCCGTCGAGGGCTCGCTCAACTTCGGCCTGTACGAGTCCGGTTCAGGGCGACAGGTGGCCTATGCCCGGATCGTCACCGACCATGCCACCTTCGCCTGGCTCTGCGACGTCTACGTCTGCCGCGACGACCGCGGCAAGGGACTGGGCACCGCCCTGGTCGAGGCCGTCGCCGAGCACATGACGCCCTGTGGGCTGAGCCGGATCACGCTCGCCACGAAGGACGCGCACGGCGTGTACGAGAAGATCGGCTTCCGCAGGATGGCGGCGCCCGAGCAGTGGATGACGCTCGGACTCATCGATCCCGGCCCGATGGGGATCTGACCGTCCCCACGGTGAGGGGGCTTCGGCGCCGAGGCGATGGGACCGCCGTCCCGAGGCGATGGGGGCCGTTCCCGACCTGCCGGGTTCTGAGCGGGATGTGCGCATGGCCGTCCGCGGAGCGCGGCACTGCTCTTACCATCGGCGAATGAGCGTTCGCCTCAAGCTGCTCGCCGCGGCCCGCAGCTCCTCGCTGCTGGAGACGCGGTTCGACGACGACCGCCCGCTCGACGTCGCCGGATGGCACGAGACCGAGCGGGCGGCCCCCGTGCTGTGCCGGCTCGCCGCCGCCGAACTGCGCTACTGCTCCCCGTCCGCCCGCTGCCGGGAGACCGGCGAGGCCCTCGGTCTGCGCCCGCTCGCCCAACCGGCCCTGCGGGACTGCGACATGGGGCGTTGGCGCGGGCGCACACTGGCCGAGGTGACCGCCGCCGAGCCGCGGGCGGTGGAGGCCTGGCTCGCCGACCCGCGCTCCGCCCCGCACGGTGGGGAGTCGCTGCTGGCGTTCATCAGGCGCGTCGGCAACTGGCTGGACACCCGGCCGACCGAGGACGCGGCCGGACTGCTCGCGGTGGCCGAACCGGACGTCGTACGGGCCGCCCTGGTCTATGCGCTCCAGGCGCCGCCGCACTCGTACTGGCGGATCGACGTCCCGCCGCTGTCGGTGACCACCCTCAGCGGCCGCCCCGGCAGCTGGAGCCTCCAACTGGAGGTGTGAGACGAGCCGCTGCCGACCGGCGACGCAGCCGCACGGAGGTGAGCGCGGCCTGGAAGGCGAGCGCGATCAGCACCGCGCCCGGAACCTGCCAGGCAAGGGCGCCGGTCGCGGCGAGCACACCGCACAGCAGGACGGCGAGCAGGGTGGGGACGGTGGAGGCGACGGCGATACGGGTACGGGTCCGGCGCTGCACGACAGACTCCTTCGGGTGCGGGTGCGGGTGCGGGTGCGGGTGCGGGTGCGGGTGCGGGTGCGGGTGCGGTGCGGGGCACGGCGTACGAGCGCGCGGGTGTCAGGGCTGGTCATCGGCGGTCCGGGCCCGGTCCAGGTAGGCGGTGAGGTCCTGCCAGCCGTCGGCCGGTGCCGCCGGGTCCCCGGACAGCGCGGCCGGGTCCGCCCGCCACGCCGCCCGCACGCCGCTGGAGATCTCCCGGTCGCCGCCGGTGAACAGCGTGCTCAGCTCGTCCATCCGCGCCACCAGCCGCCGCACCCGGCGGTCGCCCGGCGCGACGCCCGCCGTGCGCAGGCGTTCGGCCCGCCGGTACAGCTCGGGCCACTCGACGTCCAGGAGGTAGTGCGTCAGCGGGCCGAGCGAGCTGCCGTGCGCCCGGAGGGCCTGGAGCTGGTCGGGGTCCAGATGGCGGCGGAGCACCGTGTCGCCCTCCGTGCCGCTCGCGCCGGTCGCCCGTAGCGCGTCGAACAGCGCCGCCACCGTCGGCTCGCGTTCGGCGGTCAGTTCCCCGTCGAGCCGGCGCAGGGTGTGGCGCAGCCCCTCCAGCGCCGCGATCGACGCCTCCACCCCGGCGAGGTGGTCCCGTACGACCCGGGCCGGGTCGACCCCGCTGTCCAGGCACACGGCGATGGACTCCAGGTCGAGCCCCAGGTTCCGCAGCGCGAGCACCTGATAGAGCCGGACCACATCGTCCTCGGTGTACTCCCGGTGGCCGCCGGGGGTGCGTTGCGAGGGGCGCAGCAGGCCGATGGTGTCCCAGTGGTGCAGGGTGCGTACGGTCAGGCCGCCGGCGTCGGCGAGCGCCCCGACCTTCCAGGTGGAGGTGGTCATGGGGCAACGATGCATCCTCACGCGATGTGAGGTTCAAGTGCGCCGCCCCGCCCGGGTGCGCCACCCGGAAGGCCCAGCCGGCGCCTTCGGCCGTCCGGGGCACGCGCACCGCTGTGACCTGCGGGAAGAGGATGCGGGTCGGCGTCGGGCCCGGTGGATGGCCTCGGCGGGGGGCGCCCATCGAGGTGCGCGCCGCCGGGCCGGGCGCTTCTCTCGGGGTATGCGGATACGCCACATTCCCCTGTACGCGTTGGTGGCCGGCGCGCTGGCGGTGTCGGTCATGGTCTTCGGCGACGACGGTGCGGACGCCGCCACCGATGCCGCCGCGGATGCCGTGTCCGGCGTGGTGCACGACGCGGTGCACGACGCGACGACCGGGGCGGTCCCCGGCTCGGCCCCCGACCGTCCGGTGGTCGTCGAACCCGGCACCGTCGCACCGGGCGCCGCCTTCTCCGTCTCCGACGGCGGCAACTGCGCGGGCGATGTGGCCGAGGCGACCTTCGCCGGCGCCGACATCCCCGCCCTGCGACTGTCACCCCTGAGCAACCAGGTCAGCGGCACCGCGATCATGCCGGAGGGCATCGCGCCCGGTGCGTACACGGTGACCGTCACCTGCGGCCGCGGCGCGGGCGGCGCGCCGAGCCCCGCGGCGTACGACGGGTCCGCCGGGCGTCGGACCGCCGCGGACCGCGGTCCGACGGGCGCGGTCGACCAGGACGAGGACCGGGGCGGGGACCGCGGACAGGGACAGGAACAGGGACAGGAACAGGGACAGGAACAGGGACAGGAACAGGGACAGGAACAGGGACAGGAACAGGGACAGGAACAGGGACAGGGACAGGGACAGGGACAGGGACAGGGACAGGAACAGGAACATGGGGCGGACCGCGGCGGCGACGGGCGGACCTACACCGGCACGGTGACCGTCTCCGACGGCTCCGAGGAGGTCCTGCCACGGGGCGGCTCCCACACCGGCCTCGGGGGTGCGCACGGAACCGGCCCGGCGAGCACGGCGCTCGGCGTCCTGCTGTTCCTCGGCGCGGTCGGCTGGGGAGCCCTCGCCCAGCGCCGCCACGCCCGCACCACCCGGGACTGACGGCGCCCCTGACCGGTTCGTAGCTACGGGGGAGTGGCCCGACCGGCGGAGCCACCCTCCCCGGAGGACCCCGGTCAGGCCGGAACGGCCGGCGCGGTCGTGGCGGTCGTGGCGGCCGGGTGTTCCGCTGCGGGCGCTGCGGGCGTCAGGGCGTTGCGCAGGGCGCCCAGCCAGTGCGTGGTGGTGCGCCGGGCGAGGGCGCTCCCCGGTGCGTACGCCTCGAAGAAGTGCCAGGCGCCGGGGACGTCCTTGACCTCGACCGGCACGTCCGCCGCCATCAGCCGGTGGGCGTAGTCCAGCCCCTCGTCCCGGAGCGGGTCGAGCCCGCAGGTGAGGACGTAGGCCGGCGGGAGGCCGGCGAGGTCGGTGGCGCGGGCGGGGGCCGCGTACGCGGGGACGTCGGGGCCGCGGTCCGGGCCGAGGTAGGTGTCCCACGTACGCGCGATGCCGCGGCCGTTGATGATCCGGCGGTCGGTGATCCGGCGCCGGGAGGCGGTGTGGTCCCGGTCGTCCAGGCAGGGGATGAGCAGCCCCTGCCAGGCGATCCGCGGCCCCTGGCGGTCGCGGGCCATCAGGCACACGGCGGCGCTCAGACCGCCGCCCGCGGAGGCACCGGTGACGGCGATCCGCCCGGTGTCGACGCCGAGTTCGGCCGCGGACGCGACCATCCACTCCAGGGCGGCGTAGCAGTCCTCGACGCCCGCCGGGTAGCGGTGCTCGGGCGCCAGCCGGTAGTGGACGTTGACCACCACCGCACCCGCCGCGGCGCAGGCGTCGCGGGCCATCGGACTGGGCCCGTCCAGCTCCCCGTACGCGAAGCCGCCGCCGTGGAGGTACAGCACGCCCGGCAGGACCCCTTCGGCGCCGGCGGGGCGCAGCACCTGCACGTCGACGGTGTTGCCGTCGGGCCCGGGGAACGACGTCCGGCGGACGGTGACCCGGGTGTCGTGCGCGGTCATCAGGGGTGCCATCAGCGCCGCGAAGCCGGTGCGGAGCGCGGCGATGTCGGCGTAGGGGTTCTCCGGCCGCTGTGGCAACGCGGCGAGGATCTCGGTCAGTTCGGGATGTACGTAAGGGTTTTCCGGCGTGCTGGTGTGGGCGTCCACGCGGTATCCGTCCCCGTTCGCGGGCAGGGAGATGGCCGTCGAGATGAACCATCTCATTGATATGGTTTCAGTGAGAGGGAAGGTATGGTCTCAATGAGACCGTGTCAAGGGCGGTGCGGATGAGCGGGCGGAGGACGATGGCGGAGTACAGCCCGGCGAGGTACGTCGTGCTCGGACTGATCGCCCGGCACGGGCCGACGACGCCGTACGAGCTCAAGGCCCGGGTCGAGGACGACATCCAGCCCTTCTGGCCGATCCTGCACGCGCAGCTCTACCGGATCCCGACCGAGCTGGCGCAGGCCGGTCTGCTGCGCGAGGAGACCGAGGCCACCGGGCGCCGCCGGCGGATCTTCCACCTCACCGACGCCGGCCGCGCCGCGCTGGCCCGCTGGCTGGCCGACCCCGACACCCCCGAGGCGGAGACCCGCGACCCGGCGCAGCTGAAGCTCTTCTTCGCCGACCTCGGCGACCCGTCGGACGTCGTCGCGCTCGCCGCCCGCCAGGCCGAACGGCACCGCAGATGGCTCGCGCACTACGCGACGCTGCGCGCCGCGCTCGATCCGGCGCAGGACTCCCGGCAGCGGTCCCGGGCGCGGCTGCTGCGGCTCGGCGTGCTGCACGAGCGGGCCCATGCGGAGTTCTGGGAGTCGGTGGCCGAGGACCCGGAGCGGTTGGACGACTGAGCCGCGGGCCGCGGAAGGATCGGGAGGGCGCCCCCAGGGGCTGCCCGATGGGTCAGCGCCCGCTCCGCGTCGCCGTCGGCCCGCGCGTCAGCCAGGCGTTCGCCGCCGCCACCCGGCTGCCCACCCGCAGCTTGGCGTACGCGTGCTCCAGATGCTTGTCGACGGTGCGCGGGCTGATGTCGAGGCGGTGCGCGATCTGTTGGTTCGTCAGACCCTGGGCGAGCAGGGCGAGGACGGCGGATTCGCGGAGGGTGACGCCGGGCGCGGCCGGTGTCGGCGGGGACAGCCGGTCGAGGGCGTGACTGAGCCGGATGCGCAGCAGGGCGGCGTTTGCCACGTCGTCGTCGGAGAAGTCGGAGCCGCTGCCGCTGCGGCTGATCGCCACGCACACCTTGCGCGGAGCGCCGTCGAGGTAGCCGGCCGGGAACGACATCGCCAGCTGCTGCTCGGCGCCGAACGGCCGGTAGACGTCGGAGTAGGCGGCCAGGGCGTGGAACTCGCTGCGGGTCTGGAGCGTCGAGCGGCGCATCGGGGTACCGGGGCCGACGGTGGTGTGGGTCACCAGGGAGTCGGTCGCCGCCTCGCGGGTGAAGGCGTCCCGGACGTCCTGGCTCAGCAGGTCGGCGGGGAACGTGAGCGTACGGTCGGAGGTGCCGGCGCGCGGCGCCCAGATGATGCTGTCGCCGGGGACCGCGGAGAGCAACACCGGGAGCAGCGCCGGAACGAGGGTCTCCTCGTCGACGGCGTCGATCAGGAGGTCCACGACGGCCAGAATGCGTCGCAGACCGGCCTCCGCGGCCGCACTCATACTCCCAGCCTACGAGGGGGCGGGGGTGAGTCAAGGCGCGCTTGCCGGGCCCCCGGGGTGACACCCGGCCGGCCGGGGGAAGACCGGCCGGGCGCGTCAGGCGCGGTTAACGCCCGACGGCATAGACGCGGTTGACGGGGCTCTCGGCGGCGAGTCGCCAGTGGTGCAGACCGGCCTCGTCGGCGATCCGCCGCATCGCCTCCTCACCCGCGTGGTTCCCCAGTGCCTGCGGGCCGTGCTGGGCCAGCGCGGACGGCAGGCAGACGGCGACCGAGGCGGCGGTCACCGCCCGGCCGATGGGGTTGGTGTTCTCCAGGGCGTTCGCCGACGCGTTCGGCTCGACGATCATGCAGAGGCCGCCGTCGGCCAGCGCCTGCTCGGCGTGGCGCAGCGCGCCGCCGGGGTCGCCGAGGTCGTGCAGGCAGTCGAAGAACGTGATCAGGTCGAAGTCCTCGCCCGGGAAGTCCTGGGCGGTGGCGACGTCGAAGCTGACCCGGTCACCCAGTCCGTGTTCGGCCGCGATCCCACGGGCCGTCTCGATGGACGGGAGGTGGAAGTCGAAGCCGTGGAAGTGCGACCGGGGGAAGGCCTCGGCCATGAGCGTCGTGGAGTAGCCGTAACCGCATCCGACGTCCGCGACCCGCGCACCGCGCTCCAGCTTCTCCAGCACGCCGTCCAGCGCGGTCAGCCACTCCGGGACCAGCGCGGCGGTGTACCCGGGGCGGAAGAAGTTCGCGGTGCCGGCGAACAGTGCCGGGCCGTGTTCTTCCCAGCCGACGCCCTCCCCGGTGCGGAAGGCGCCCATCAGGCGGTCCTCGGTGGCGTAGAGGGACTGGAGCATGGTGAAGAAGCCGGCCGCGTAGGTGGGGAGTTCGGGGTCCGCCAGGACGGCGGCGTGCTCGTCGGGCAGCCGGTAGGTGTCGGTGTCCGGTGCGTAGGCGACGTACTCCCCGGCCACCTGGGCGGCGAGCCACTCGCGGACGTAGCGCTCGACGAGGCCGGTGCGGCCGGCGAGCTCGGCGGAGGTGAGCGGCCCTGCGCCGGCCATCGCCGCGTACAGGCCGAGCCGGTCGCCGAGCGAGGTGCACAGGCCGGCGACCGCGGCCCCGCCGTCGGTGATCACCCTCTCCAGGAACTCCTGCACCCGGCCGTCGTCCACTGCACCCCCGCGCGTGACGCCGGCCGACGTGGTCATGGCATTCACCTCTCCTTCTCCACTCCAGCAGTGCGGCCGCCCGTGCGCCATACGGGATTCGCCGTATGCGACGGGTCCGGGCACGGGCCGACACTGGGAGTGAGGAGGTGCTCCATGCGCAAGAAGATCGACTGCCGGGACTACCCGAGCGAGACGAAGTGCAGCCTCGTCATCTCCGGCGAGGAGGAGGAAGTGGTCCGCGCCGCCAGCGAGCACGCGGTCTCCGTCCACGGCCACACGGACGGCCCGGAGCTGCGGGAGCAGATCAGGTCGTCGCTGAAGAACGAGATGCCGCAGCACGCCTGAACCGCAGCACGCCTGAACCGCAGGACGCCCGAACCGGTTCCCGGCCGGCGCCGCACCTGCCGGGGGCGGGGGTCTTGCTGCGCCGACGGCCCGTCGCGCGGCGACGGGCCGTGGCCGAGCTCAGGCCATTGCATAAAACTGCCGCTGTCCGTATAGTCATGCCATCAAGGAGGAGGGTCCATGACGGTACGAGCAGCAGTGGCCGGTGCGAGCGGGTACGCGGGCGGTGAGGTGCTCCGCCTGCTCCTCGGGCACCCCGAGGTCGAGATCGGCGCGCTGACCGGGCACTCCAACGCGGGCCAGCGCCTGGGGGCGCTGCAACCGCAGCTGCTGCCGCTCGCCGACCGGGAGCTCCAAGCGACCACCGCCGAGGTGCTGGCCGGGCACGACGTGGTCTTCCTCGCGCTGCCGCACGGCCAGTCCGCCGCGGTCGCCGAGGAGCTCGGGCCGGACGTCCTGGTCGTCGACATGGGCGCCGACTTCCGGCTCAGGGACGCGGCGGACTGGCAGCGCTTCTACGGCAGCGAGCACGCCGGCACCTGGCCCTACGGCCTCCCCGAACTGCCGGGCGGCCGCGCTGCGCTGGAGGGGTCCAAGCGCATCGCGGTGCCCGGTTGCTACCCGACCGCCGTCTCGCTCGCGCTCTTCCCCGTGTACGCCGCCGGGCTGGTCGGGAGCGAGGCCGTGATCGTCGCCGCGTCCGGCACCTCCGGCGCGGGCAAGGCGGCCAAACCGCATCTGCTCGGCTCGGAGGTCATGGGCTCCATGTCCCCGTACGGCGTGGGCGGCGTGCACCGGCACACCCCGGAGATGATCCAGAACCTCAGCGCGGTCGCCGGTGAGCGGGTCACCGTCTCCTTCACGCCGACCCTGGCCCCGATGCCGCGCGGCATCCTGGCCACCTGCACGGCCGCGGCGCGGCCCGGTGTGGACGCCGCCGCGGTACGCGCCGCGTACGAGAAGGCCTTCGCCGACGAGCCGTTCGTGCACCTGCTGCCCGAGGGCCAGTGGCCGGCGACCGCCTCCGTCTACGGCTCCAACGCCGTGCAGGTGCAGGTCGCCCACGACGAGGCGGCCGGCCGGGTGATCGCGATCAGCGCCATCGACAACCTGACCAAGGGCACCGCCGGCGGCGCGGTGCAATCCATGAACATCGCCCTCGGTCTCGACGAGACCACCGGGCTCTCTACGATCGGAGTCGCGCCGTGAGTGTGACGGCAGCCAAGGGGTTCACGGCGGCGGGCATCGCCGCCGGGATCAAGCAGAACGGCAACCCGGACCTGGCCCTCGTGGTCAACACCGGTCCGCGCCGGGCCGCCGCGGGCGTCTTCACCTCCAACCGCGTCAAGGCCGCACCGGTCCTGTGGTCCGAGCAGGTCCTCAAGGGCGGCACCGTCTCCGCGGTCGTCCTCAACTCCGGTGGCGCCAACGCCTGCACGGGCCCCAAGGGCTTCCAGGACACCCACGCCACCGCCGAGAAGGTCGCCGAGGTCCTCGACCTGAACACGGGGGAGGTCGCCGTCGCGTCCACCGGGCTCATCGGCGTCCTGCTGCCGATGGACAAGCTGCTCCCCGGCGTCGAGACCGCCGCCGCCCACCTCTCCGAGCACGGCGGCGAGAAGGCCGCCATCGCCATCAAGACCACCGACACGGTGCACAAGACCGCCGTGTACGAGGGCGACGGATGGACGCTCGGCGGCATGGCCAAGGGCGCGGGCATGCTCGCGCCCGGCCTCGCCACCATGCTCGTCGTGCTCACCACCGACGCCGACGTCGACAGCGACGTCCTGGACGGAGCCCTGCGCGCCGCCACCCGCGTCACCTTCGACCGGGTCGACTCCGACGGCTGTATGTCCACCAACGACACGGTGCTGCTGCTCGCCTCCGGAGCCTCGGCCGTCACGCCGGAGTACGCGCAGTTCGCCGAGGCCGTGCGGGTCGTCTGCGACGACCTCGGGCGGCAGCTCATCGGGGACGCCGAGGGCGCAAGCAAGGACATCAAGGTCGAGGTCGTCAACGCCGCGACCGAGGACGACGCGGTCGAGGTCGGCCGCTCCATCGCCCGCAACAACCTGCTCAAGTGCGCCCTGCACGGCGAGGACCCCAACTGGGGCCGGGTGCTGTCCGCGATCGGCACCACCTCCGCGGCCTTCGCGCCCGACCAGCTGAACGTCGCCATCAACGGCGTGTGGGTCTGCAAGAACGGCGGCGTCGGCGAGGACCGCGACAAGGTCGACATGCGCTACCGGGAGGTCCACATCGTCGCCGACCTCGCGGCCGGCAGCGAGACCGCGACCATCTGGACCAACGACCTCACCGCCGACTACGTCCACGAGAACAGCGCGTACAGCTCATGAGCCAGCCCACCGCCCGTAAGCACACCGCGCTGCCCAAGGTCCGCACGCTCATCGAGGCGCTGCCCTGGCTGACCCGGCACCGCGGCAAGACCGTCGTGATCAAGTTCGGCGGCAACGCGATGGTCGACGAGGAGCTGAAGGCCGCCTTCGCCCAGGACGTCGTCTTCCTGCACCACGCCGGGCTGAGGCCGGTCGTCGTGCACGGCGGCGGCCCGCAGATCAGCGCGGCCCTCGACCGGCACGGCATCGTCAGCGAGTTCAAGGCCGGCCTGCGGGTCACCACCGAGGACGCCATGGACGTCGTACGGATGGTGCTCGCCGGGCAGGTGCAGCGCGAGCTCGTCGGGCTGCTCAACCAGCACGGTCCGCTCGCCGTCGGCCTCACCGGCGAGGACGCGCACACCATCACCGCCACCAAGCACCAGCCCCGCATCGAGGGCGAGTTGGTCGACATCGGCCGCGTCGGCGAGATCACCGCGATCGACACCGGCACCATCGAGGCCCTGCTCGCCGACGGCCGCATCCCGGTCGTCTCCTCGATCGCCCGCTCCCAGGACGATTCGCATGTCTACAACGTCAATGCTGATACGGCGGCTGCGGCTCTCGCTGCGGCGCTGGGCGCCGAAACGCTGATGGTCCTGACCGACGTCGACGGGCTCTACGAGGACTGGCCCCACTCCGACGAGGTCATCAGCCGGCTCACCGCCACCGAACTCGAACGGCTGCTGCCCGAGCTGGCCAGCGGCATGGTCCCCAAGATGCAGGGCTGCCTGCATGCCGTCCGCAACGGCGTGCACACCGCCCGGGTCATCGACGGGCGGGTCCAGCACTCGATCCTGCTGGAGATCTTCACCGACGAGGGAATCGGCACGATGGTCGTGCCGGACGCGGATACCGACGCGGACACGGACGCGGACACGGGCACGGGCACGACCGAGGGGGCGGAATGAGCGAGCGGAGCGAGCGAGCCGAGGACGGGTGCGCGCCGAGCGAGTGCGGGGCCGAGCGAAGCGAGGTATCGGCATGAGCCGGTCGACACACAGCCAGGGCCCGGTGACCAACGAGGGGCTGACCCGGCGCTGGCAGGGCGCCATGATGGACAACTTCGGCACCCCCCGCATCCCGCTCGTCCGGGGCGAGGGCGTCACGGTGTGGGACGCCGACGGCAACGCCTACCTCGACTTCCTCGGCGGTATCGCGGTCAACGCCCTCGGCCACGCCCACCCGGCGGTGCTCCGCGCGGTCTCCGACCAGGTCGCCACCCTCGGCCACGTCTCCAACTTCTTCATCGCCGAGCCCACCGTCGCCCTCGCCGAGCGGCTGCTGGCGCTGGCCGGCGGGCGCCCCGGACGGGTCTACTTCTCCAATTCCGGTGCCGAGGCCAACGAGGCCGCCTTCAAGATCGGCCGGCTGACCGGGCGGACCCATATGGTCTCGACGACCGGCGGCTTCCACGGCCGGACCATGGGCGCCCTCGCGCTGACCGGCCAGCCCGCCAAACAGGCCCCGTTCGCCCCGCTCCCCGGCGACGTCAGCTACGTCCCCTACGGGGATGTCGAGGCCCTCCGCGCCGCGGTCACCACCGACACCGCCTTCGTCATCCTGGAGCCCGTCCAGGGCGAGAACGGCGTGGTCGTGCCGCCGTCCGGCTACCTCCGGGCCGCCCGCGAGATCACCGCCGCCACCGGCACCCTGCTCGTCCTCGACGAGATCCAGACCGGCATCGGCCGGACCGGGCACTGGCTGGAGTCCCAGGCCCAGGGCGTCGAGGCGGACGTCATCACCCTCGCCAAGGGCCTCGGCGGCGGCCTCCCCATCGGCGCCACCCTCGCCTTCGGCCCGGCCGCCGACCTGCTCACGCCCGGCTCGCACGGCTCGACGTTCAGCGGCAACCCGGTCGTCTGCGCCGCCGCGCTCGCCGTCCTGGACACCATCGAGAAGGACGGCCTGCTGGAGAACGTCAAGCGCGTCGGCGAGCGGCTGCGCGCCGGGATCGAGGCCCTGGCGCACCCGTTGGTCGGCCAGGTCCGCGGTGCGGGCCTCCTCCTGGGTATCGTCTTGACGGAGCCGCTCGCGCCGCAGGCGCAGCGGGCGGCTCAGGACGCGGGCCTCCTGGTGAACGCGGTCGCGCCGGACGTCATCCGGCTCGCCCCGCCGCTGATCGTCTCCGACGGGGAAGCGGATACGTTCCTCCGGAAGCTGCCCGCCGTCCTCACTGCGGCCCAGCAGGGGGCCGACGGGGCACAACGATCCGGAGACTGACGAGACAGATGACCCAGCCGCAGGACAACGGGGTGCACAACGGCGGCCCGGCCGTACCGCAGACCCGCACCGCCCGCCACCGCCGGATCGTGGACATCCTCAACCGGCTGCCGGTCCGCTCCCAGAGCCAGCTGGCGAAGCTGCTCGCCGACGACGGCCTGTCCGTCACCCAGGCGACGCTCTCCCGCGACCTGGACGAGCTGGGCGCCGTCAAGATCCGCAACACCGGTGGTGAGCTGATCTACGCGGTGCCCAGCGAGGGCGGCGACCGCAAGCCGCGCGCCCCGCTGGGCGAGTCGGCCAAGGAGGAGCGGATGCGCCGGCTCTCCGGCGAACTCCTGATCTCCGCCGAGGCCTCCGCCAACCTCGTCGTCCTGCGCACCCCTCCGGGCGCCGCCCAGTTCCTGGCCTCCGCCATCGACCAGGCCGAACTGCACGACATCCTCGGCACCATCGCCGGCGACGACACCCTGATGCTCATCAGCCGCGACCCGCACGGCGGCCAGGCGCTCGCCGACCACCTGCTGCGACTGGCACAGAAGACGCACTGAAGACGCGCTGAAGACGCACTGAGGTGCAGTGAAGGCGCGCCGAAGACGCACTGAAGGTGCAGTGAAGGCGCGCCGAAGACGCACCGAAGACGCGCTGACGCCCCCGGACGCGCCTCGTCGCGCCCGAAATTACCGGTTGCTCCGAAATGTATGCATATAGTGACGGAGGTCTCACCATCCTCTGCTGCGTCGACCGAGCCCGGTCCGCAGGAAGGAGCACCGGAGCGTGAAACTCCAGTGGAAGGGCGGGTCGCGCATCGGGGCGGCCGGCGCAGCGGTCCTCTCCGGCGTCCTGACCCTGAGCGGCTGCGGTTCGAGCGGCGGTGCCGATACCGCGGCGGCGCCGTCCAGCGCCGCTGCCGGCGCGCACACCTCCGGCGGCATCGCCTGCGGCAAGGCGGCCACCCTCCAGGCGTCCGGCTCCACGGCGCAGCAGTACGCCATGAAGTACTGGATCAAGAGCTATACGCACGCCTGCCCGGACACCAGGATCAACTACACCGGCAACGGCTCGGGCGCCGGCCAGGACGACTTCCTCGCAGGGAGGACGGCGTTCGCCGGCTCGGACTCCCCGATGACCGCCGACCAGGTCGACCAGTCCAAGAAGGCCTGCTCGGGCAGCGGCCACGCGATCCACCTGCCGATGGTCGGCGGCCCGATCGCGGTCGGCTTCAACCTCCCCGGCGTCGACCGGCTGGTCCTGGACGCCCCCACCCTCGCGAAGATCTTCGACTCCCGGATCACGAAGTGGAACGACCCGTCGATCGCGCAGCTCAACAAGGGTGTCAAGCTGCCGCCGACGGCGATCCAACAGTTCCACCGCTCCGACTCCTCGGGCACCACGGACAACTTCACCTCGTACCTCGCCGAGGCCGCCCCGGACGCCTGGACGTACGGCCACGGCAAGGAGTGGGCGGCGCACGGCGGCCGGTCCGCCAAGGGGTCCTCGGACCTCGCCGCCCAGGTGCAGCGGACCCAGGGTGCGATCGGCTACTTCGAGCTGCCGTACGCGGTCGCCCGCATGATCCACACGGTCTCGGTCGACACCGGCGCCCCGGCTCCCGTCGACCCCAATGTGATCGCGGCGTCCCAGGCCATCGCCGGCGCCAAGACCGTCGACACCGGCAACGACCTCATGCTCACGCTCGACTACGGCACCAAGGCGCCCGGCGCCTACCCCATCGACGTCGTCACCTACGAGATCGTCTGCGACAAGGGCAACAAGTCGTCGACCTGGCCCGCCACCAAGGCGTTCCTGACCTACATGGCCAGCCAGAAGGGGCAGGAGAACCTGACCTTCCAGGGCTATGCCACCCTGCCGGCGAAGGTCGTGGACAAGGTCCGCAGCGAGATCGGCGGCCTGTCCTGACGCCCGTCCGGCGCGCGGGGAGTCGGCGTCCCCCCGGGTGACCGGGGCTGCGGGAACGGCCAGGGGCCCTGTCTCACCAGTGTGAGACAGGGCCCCTGAACTGCGATTGCACCGTCGGGACGACAGGATTTGAACCTGCGACCCCTTGACCCCCAGTCAAGTGCGCTACCAAGCTGCGCCACGTCCCGGTGCTCGAACCGGCCGGAGAGATCCCGGCCGGGGCGTGCAGAAGAAAAATACCCTGTCCCGGCCCATGAATCCAAAGCGGGTCCTCACGGGGGTGATTCCGGGGGGCTCGGCGGGGGTCGGTCTTCCGTGCTTCGATGGAGATATGGGTGAAATGTTCACCAGGGGTGGTGTCCGTGTGCGCCGGGTGTACGAGCCCGCGGAGACGGCGGACGGGACGCGGGTGCTGGTGGACCGGTTGTGGCCGCGCGGGATGGCCAAGGCGGACGCGCCGTTCTCCGAGTGGTGCAGGGACGCGGCGCCCTCCAACGAGCTGCGGCGCTGGTACGGCCATCAGGGGGAGCGGTTCGAGGGGTTCGTGGAGCGCTACCGGGCGGAGCTGGCGGACGCCGCCGCGCAGCGGGCGCTGGGGCGGCTGCGGGAGCTCGCCGACGAGGGGCCGCTGACGCTGCTGACCGCGACGAAGGAGGTGCCGGCGAGCCATGCGGCGGTGCTCGCCGAGGTGCTGTGTGAGGGGTCGGGGGAGCGGAAATAGCGAAGACTGCGGGCCTGCGATGCATCGATATCCCGTCGCTGACCTGCGCATTCGTCACTCCGTTGACGAAACATACGGTGGAATGCATACTTATACCAATCGCGAATGCACCGCAACGCGAATGCACCGTAAGGAGAAACCCGTGACCGAGCGCGTCGTACTCGCCTACTCGGGCGGCTTGGACACCTCTGTCTGCATCGGCTGGATCGCCGAGGAGACGGGCGCCGAGGTCATCGCGGTCGCCGTGGACGTCGGTCAGGGCGGCGAGGACCTGGAGGTCATCCGCAAGCGTGCGCTCGCCTGCGGTGCGGTCGAGGCCGAGGTCGCGGACGCCAAGGACGAGTTCGCCGACGAGTACTGCCTGCCGGCGATCAAGGCCAATGCGCTGTATATGGACCGCTACCCGCTGGTCTCCGCGCTGTCCCGGCCGGCGATCGTCAAGCACCTGGTCGCCGCCGCCAGGAAGCACGGCGCGACGACCGTCGCCCACGGCTGCACCGGCAAGGGCAACGACCAGGTCCGGTTCGAGGCCGGCATATCCTCCTTGGCCCCCGACCTCACGTGCATCGCCCCGGTCCGTGACTACGCGATGACCCGGGACAGGGCGATCGCGTTCTGCGAGGAGAAGAACCTCCCGATCGCGACGACCAAGAAGTCGCCGTACTCGATCGATCAGAACGTCTTCGGGCGGGCCGTGGAGACCGGCTTCCTGGAGGACATCTGGAACGCGCCGATCGAGGACGTGTACGAGTACACGGAGAACCCCGCCACGCCGCGCGAGGCCGACGAGGTCGTCATCACCTTCGCCGAGGGCGTGCCGGTCGCCCTCGACGGCAGGCCCGTCACCGTCCTGGAGGCCGTCCAGCAGCTCAACGCGCGGGCCGGCGCCCAGGGCATCGGCCGGATCGACCTGGTCGAGGACCGGCTGGTCGGCATCAAGTCCCGCGAGGTGTACGAGGCGCCCGGCGCCATCGCGCTGATCACCGCCCACCAGGAGCTGGAGAACGTCACCGTCGAGCGCGAACTGGCCCGCTACAAGCGGCAGGTCGAGCAGCGCTGGGGCGAGCTGGTCTACGACGGCCTGTGGTTCTCGCCGCTCAAGCGGGCCCTGGACGGCTTCATCGACGAGGCCAACCGGCAGGTCTCCGGCGACATCCGGATGACCCTGCACGGCGGACGCGCGGTGGTCACCGGCCGGCGGTCCGAGCAGTCCCTGTACGACTTCCACCTGGCCACCTACGACACCGGCGACACCTTCGACCAGTCGCTCTCGAAGGGCTTCATCGAGATCTTCGGCATGTCGAGCAAGATCGCGGCCAAGCGCGACCTGGCCTGAGCCGGTCTCGTTGACCTGACGACACTTCGTACGACGGCCACCTCCCCGCCCCCGCGGTGGGCGGGGGTCCCCGGTCCCTACGGCCTTGGGGGAGGTGGCGGCACATCACCACCCTTGCGAGGAGCAGCAGTGAGCAGCAACAGCGGTGACGTCCGGCTCTGGGGCGGTCGGTTCGCCGACGGTCCCGCCGAGGCCCTGGCCCAGCTGTCGGCATCCGTCCACTTCGACTGGCGGCTCGCGCCGTACGACATCGCCGGGTCCCGGGCGCACGCGCGCGTCCTGCACGGGGCGGGGCTGCTGTCAAAGGACGAGCTGGCGCGGATGATCGCCGGGCTCGACCAGCTCGAAGCGGACGTCGCCGACGGCTCGTTCACCGGCACCATCGCCGACGAGGACGTGCACACCGCACTGGAGCGCGGGCTGCTGGAGCGGCTCGGCCCGGACCTCGGCGGCAAGCTGCGGGCCGGCCGGTCGCGCAACGACCAGGTGGCCACGCTCTTCAGGATGTACCTGCGCGACCACGCCCGGATCATCGGCGGTCTGATCGCCGACCTCCAGGAGGCGCTGGTGGGCCTCGCCGAGGCGCACCCGGACGTCGCCATGCCCGGCCGTACGCATCTCCAGCACGCCCAGCCGGTGCTCTTCGCGCACCATGTGCTGGCGCATGTGCAGTCGCTGTCCCGGGACGCCGAGCGGCTGCGGCAGTGGGACGAGCGGACGGCGGTCTCGCCGTATGGCTCGGGAGCGCTGGCCGGCTCCTCGCTGGGGCTCGACCCGGAGGCGGTCGCCGCGGACCTCGGCTTCGAGCGCGGCTCGGCCGGCAACTCCATCGACGGCACGGCCTCCCGCGACTTCGTCGCCGAGTTCGCCTTCATCACGGCGATGATCGGGGTCAACCTCTCGCGGATCGCGGAGGAGGTGATCATCTGGAACACCAAGGAGTTCTCCTTCGTGACGCTCCACGACGCCTTCTCCACGGGCTCGTCGATCATGCCGCAGAAGAAGAACCCGGACATCGCGGAGCTGGCGCGGGGCAAGTCGGGGCGTCTGATCGGCAATCTGACCGGGCTGCTGGCGACGCTGAAGGCGCTGCCGCTGGCGTACAACCGCGACCTCCAGGAGGACAAGGAGCCGGTCTTCGACTCCTGCGACCAACTGGAGGTGCTGCTCCCGGCGTTCACCGGCATGATGGCCACCCTGACCGTCAACCGCGAGCGGATGGCGGAGCTGGCGCCGGCCGGCTTCTCGCTGGCCACCGACATCGCGGAGTGGCTGGTCAAGCAGGGCGTGCCGTTCCGGGTGGCGCACGAGGTCGCCGGCGAATGCGTCAAGGAGTGCGAGGCGCACGGCATCGAGCTGGACGAGCTGACCGACGAGCAGTTCGCGAAGATCTCGCCGCATCTGACGCCGGAGGTGCGCGGCGTCCTGAACGTCCCGGGTGCGCTCGCCGCGCGCAGTGGCCGGGGCGGTACCGCCCCCTCGGCGGTGGCGGTGCAGCTCGCCGAGGTGCGGGCCGATCTGGTGGTGCAGCAGGAGTGGGTGGCGGCCAAGCAGCCGCGGTAGTCAGGACAGGCACGTGACGGCGGCCCGTACCCGGAGTGACCGGGTACGGGCCGCCGTCGTGCGGGCGCGGACGCGGGAAAAGATGAGACATCAGTGTCTCATTCGGTTAGGCTATGTCTCATGGCTGTGGATCGTGAACGAGTGCTGAAGGAAGCCGCCGCGCTGCTCACCCGCCGGGCGACGACGTCGATGGACGAGATCGCCCGCGCCGCCGGCATCAGCCGCGCGACTCTGCACCGGCACTTCGCCGGCCGGGACGCCCTGATCAGGGCGCTGGAGGAGCACGGGATCGCCCAGTTCGGGCAGGCGTTGGACACCGCGCGACTGGAGGAGGGGGACGCGCCCGCAGCGCTGCGCCGGCTGATCGCGGCGTCCGAACCGGTCGCCGCCGTGCTGGCCTTCCTCTTCACCGAGAACCAGCTCTTCGAGGGCGGCGAGGTCAACGCCGGCTGGGCCGAGCTCGACGCCCGGATCACCGCGCTGTTCCGTCGCGGCCAGGACGAGGGCCACTTCCGGATCGATCTGAGCCCCGCCTGGCTCACCGAAGCGCTCTACGGACTGATGGGCGCCGGCGCCTGGGCCGTGCACGAGGGCCGCGTCGCCCGCAACGACCTCAACCACTCGATCGCCGAGCTGCTGCTCGGCGGCATCCGACGGAGCATGGAGAAATGACCGAGACCATAGCGTCGGGACGGGCCGGTTCGGCCCATGTGGACGACCAGCCCCGGCCGGGTCGCTGGCTCGCGCTCGCCGTCCTCGTCCTGGCCGTCCTGCTGGTCGGCGTCGACGCCACCGTCCTCGGCCTCGCCACCCCCTTCCTCAGCGAGGACCTGCGCCCCTCGGGGACCCAGCTGCTGTGGATCGGTGACATCTACTCCTTCGTCATCGCCGGTCTGCTGGTCTCCATGGGCAGCCTCGGGGACCGCATCGGCCGCAAGAAGCTGCTGTTGCTGGGCTCCGTGGGCTTCGGCGCGATGTCGGTGCTCGCCGCGTACGCCACCAGCCCGGAGATGATGATCCTGGCCCGCGCCCTCCAGGGCGTGGCCGGTGCGACGCTGATGCCGTCCACCCTCGCGCTGATCCGCAACCTCTTCCACGACCCCAGGGAACGCAGCCTGGCCATCGGCATCTGGGGCGCGATGGCCTCCGCCGGCATGGCCGTCGGACCGGTCCTCGGCGGCTTCCTGCTGGGGCACTTCTGGTGGGGATCGGTCTTCCTGATCAACCTGCCGGTGATGGCGCTGCTGGTGGTCGTCGGCGCCAAGGTGATCCCGGAGTCGCGCAATCCGGACCCCGGTCCCTGGGACGTCCCCAGTGTCCTGCTGGCCCTGGTGGGCATCGTCTCCGTCGTCTACGCCGTCAAGGAGGCGGCGGTGGAGGGCTACCGCTGGGACATCGCGCTGGCCGCCGCCATCGGTGTGCTGGCCCTGTTCGTGTTCGTCCGCCGGCAGCTCACCCTCGCCTCGCCGCTGCTGAACATGAAGCTCTTCCACCACCGGGGCTTCACCGGAGCGGTGCTGGCCGATCTGCTGACCATCCTCGGGCTGTCCGGGCTGGTCTTCTTCCTCTCCCAGTTCCTCCAGATGGTGCAGCTGCGCTCGCCGCTCAACGCCGGGCTGGTCGAACTCCCGGCCGCGGTCGGTGCGGTGGGCGCCGGACTGGCCGCCGGCTGGGTCGCCCGCCGGCTGTCCGTGCGGATCGTGGTGGCCGGCGGCCTCGCCATGGTCGGCCTCGCCCTCGTCGGCTGTACCACCCTGCACGGCGACACCGGCACCGCCGCGATGTGCGTCATCCTCTTCGTCGTCGGCGTCGGCGCCGGCTTCTCGTTCACCGTCACCGCCGACGTGATCCTCTCCAGCGTGCCCAAGGAGGAGGCGGGCGCCGCCTCCGCGGTCTCCGAGACGGCCTACGAACTCGGCGCCGCGCTCGGCATCGCCCTGCTCGGCTCCATCGTCACCAGCATCTACCGCGGCTTCGGCACCCCGGCCGGCGTCCCCGAACCGGCCGCCCACGCAGCCCGCGAATCGCTCGGCGGCGCGGTCGACGCGGCCGGGCAGCTCCCCGCCGACCAGGGCGCCGCGCTGCTGAAGGCCGCTCAGGACTCCTTCGTGGCCGGCGTGGACGTCGCGGCCGGGGTGGGCGCCGCGGTCCTGCTGGCCGCGGCCGGCGCGGCCTGGTTCCTGCTGCGCGGCCAGGAGCTGGCCAACAGCCCGGCCGCCGAACCGGTCCGGCCCCAGGAACCCGCCGCGACCGAGGCCCGGCACGGCTGACCCGCCGTCACGGCGGCCGGCACGGCGCGGTGCCGATCCGCCGGACGGCGGGCGCACCCGCTTCCCAGGGCGTGTCCGGTGGATCACACCGCCCGCACCCGCGATGATCCACGGGACACGCCTTGGGGGCGACTGTCCCCCGCCCGTTCACGCCCGGTACGCGCCCTGGTGACCGGTCGTCCCGCGCGGCTCGTTTGACTCTCCCGTCGTCCCCCTACGGACGGCCCGCTCAGGAGAGTGACGCAGTGCGCGACATCGGACGACGGTCCTTCTTCACCGCCGCGGGGGCCCTGGCCACCGCGAGCGCCATCGGAAGCAACGCCTACGCCACCGGCCACGCCCGCGACGCGGCCACCGCCGACGAGTACGTCGACGTCCAGCTCCTCAACATCACCGACCTGCACGGCTATCTACAGGGCGCCCCCGGCGCCCACTCCCGCATCACCGGGGCCGGCGGGAAGACCTACACCGTCGGCGGTGTGGCCTACCTGGCCGCCCATCTGGAACGCCTGCGCGACGGGCGCCGCAACTCCCTCTTCTTCGCGCCCGGCGACCTCTTCTCCGGCTGGGAGTTCGATGCCGCCGCCTTCTCCGACGAGCCCACCATCGAAGCGCTCAACGCCATGGGCATGGACTTCGCCTCGGCCGGCAACCACGAGTTCGACAAGTCCGCCCGGTTCCTGACCGAGCACATGGAGGACGGCGGGGGATTCCCGGTCGTCGGGCGGGACGACGACTTCGTCGACTCGACCGGCCACCGCTTCGCCGGCGCGCGGTTCCCCTACTACAGCGCCAACACGATCTGGCGGGACACCGGTGAACTCGTCCTCGCGCCGTACAACATCGTGGAGGTGGATGCCGGCCGGGGACGCCGGCTGCCGGTCGGCTTCATCCATCTGACCGCCATCGGCACCGAGTCGTTCCCCGGCTCCTACCAGCCCGGCCTGCGCACCCTGGACGAGTTGGAGACCGCCAACCGCTGTGCCGCGGAGCTCCGGTCGCGCGGCGTCCGGGCGATCGTGCTCAGCATGCACGACGGCGCGGTGGCCGGCAGCGACTTCACCAGCGGCAAGAACCCCTCCGGACCGGCGTACGAACTGGCCCTGCGCGCCTCGCCGCACATCGACGCCATCGTCACCGGCCACTGGCACAACGCCTTCACGATGATGCTGCCCGACCCCGACGGCCGGCCCCGCCCGTTCGTCGAGGCCGGCTGCTACGGCCAGATGGTCAACGAGATCAACCTGCGACTGGACCCGGACACCGGCGCGGTGATCCGGGAGCTGACCACCTCCGTCAACCACCCCAACACCCGGGACGTGACGCCGGACCCGGAGCTGAAGGAGATCGCCACCTACTGGGCCGACCGTGCCTCCCGGCGCGCCCGCTCCCCGATCGGCACCCAGACCGCCTCCTTCACCCGGCGGGGCAACGCGCAGGGGGAGTCCACCATGGGCGACCTCGTCGCCGACTGGGCGCTGTGGGCCGGTCGGCAGCCGCTCGGGCCGATGGACGATCCCACCGACCGCCCCGACACCCCCGCCCAGCTCGCCGTGATCGCCCTCGCCCCGCGCGTCGGGCAGACCGTCATCGCCGGCGACCTGCTCCGTGACGAGGAGACCGACGGCACCGTCACCTTCGCCCAGGCCTGGAACGCCGTCGGCTTCGGCGACCCGATCCTGACCGTCACCGTCAGCGGCCGGCAGATCCACGACGCGCTGGAGGAGCAGTGGGCGCCCACCACCGGCGGCGGCCTCGGCTTCTCCCCGCTGGCGGTCTCCGGCAACGTCCGCTACACCTTCGACGCCGCCGGCGCGGTCGGTCGGCGGGTCGACCCCGCCGACGTGTTCATCGACGGCCGCCCGCTCGACCTCAAGCGCCGCTACCGGCTGGCCGCTCCCTCCTACACCCTGATCAACCAGGACGGCTTCAGCGCCTTCACCGGATTCACCGCACCGGTCCGGCACACCCGCGACTTCGAGAGCTTCATCGCCTTCGTCCGCGCCAGGGAGGAGCTGGTGCCGGCCCCGCTCGACCGGGTGGCGGTCAAGAACGCCCATCTGCGCGGCGCCCGCACCGGCACCCTCACCGGGCGCCGGCAACTGCTCCCGGACGCCGGCATGGTGCCGCGGCCCGAGGTGGCGCTGCGCACGGCGCGGCCCGGCGGCGCCGAGGGCCAGCGCGCACCGGGCGGATTCCGGGTGCCCTGCTGACCCGGGGAGCACGACGCAGCGGGCCCCGTCCGGCTCTCGGACGGGGCCCGCTGACTGCGGTCGGTCGACAGGTCAGGCGGCCGCCCGGGCCTTGGTGGCGTAGATGTCGACGTACTCCTGGCCGGACAGCTCCATGACCTCGCTCATCACCTCGTCGGTGACGGCCCGCAGGACATAGCGGTCGCGGTCCATCCCGTCGTACCGGGAGAAGTCCAGCGCCTCGCCGAAGCGGACGGTGACCGGGGCGATCCGCGGACGGCCCTTGCCGCCGGGCTGCACCTTGTCCGTACCGATCATGGCGAACGGGACGACGGGGGCGCCGGTCATCAGGGCGAGCCGGGCGATGCCGGTACGGCCGCGGTAGAGCCGGCCGTCGGGGGAGCGGGTGCCCTCGGGGTAGATCCCGAACGCCTTGCCCTGCTCCAGGATCCGGCGGCCGGTCATCAGCGCCGCGACACCGCCGTGGCCGCCGTCCCGGTCCACCGGGATCATGCCGGCGCTGGTGAAGAACCAGGCCATCAGCCGCCCCTTGAGGCCCTTGCCGGTGACGTACTCGTCCTTGCCGATGAAGTAGACCGGGCGCTTGACGATCAGGCACAGGAACAGCGAGTCGATGAAGGTGACGTGGTTGCCGGCCAGGATCACCGGCCCGGTCGCCGGGATGCGCTCCATGCCCTCGACCTTGGGGCGGTACAGGACACGCATGACGAATCCGAGGATCGCCTTCAGCACAATGCGGGACAACGGGTCCTCCGGGTCGTGACTGGACAACGTCAAGCGGGCGCAGAACTCTGCAGCCCAGGACGATACTCGCGGGTTGGCGCCGCGCGCACATCGGGTTCACGAGGTCGATACGCACAGTTGACGTGAGTTACCACCATGTTCCCCCTGTTGTCGTCGTGCGTCTCCCCGACATGACCCGTCCGTGCCTACGATCGGCCCGGTTCCGCGGGCAGGTGCGCAACACGCCTTGGCGCACCCCGGAAAACACCCGGAAGCACCTGGAACACCACCGAAGACGCACACAAGGAGCGTGGGTATGCACAACGGGCAGCGGCCGGGACGACGGACGGTGCTGGGGGCCGCGGCCCTCGGCGCGGGGGCGGCGGTCCTCGGCGGGGCCGGCCAGGCGAGCGCCCGGGGGAGCGACGGGGCGGGCCACCGGCTGCCGGTGCCGCTGGTGATCGGCCACCGCGGCGCCTGCGGCTACCGCCCCGAGCACACCTTCGGCTCGTACCAACTCGCCCTCGACTTGGGCGCGGACGTCATCGAGCAGGACCTCGTCCCCACCAAGGACGGGCACCTGGTCTGCCGGCACGAGAACGACATCACCGCCACCACCGATGTCGCCGACCACCCCGAGTTCGCCGGCCGGAAGACCACCAAGACCGTCGACGGCAAGAAGCTCACCGGCTGGTTCACCGAGGACTTCACGCTCGCCGAACTGAAGACCCTGCGCGCCAAGGAGCGCATCCCCGACGTCCGCCAGCACAACACCCTCTACAACGGCCGCTGGGAGGTGCCCACCTTCGAGGAGGTCCTGGAGTGGGCCGAGCGCGAGGGGCGCCGGCGCGGCCGTCGGATATGGCTCTACATCGAGACCAAGCACCCCACCTACTTCCGCAAGCTGGGCATGGGCATCGAGGAGCCGCTCGCCAAGCTGCTGCGCCGGTACGGCCGCGACAAGGGAGGTTCCCCGAACTTCCTCCAGTCCTTCGAGCCCAGCAGTCTCCAGCGGCTGGGCCGGCTCGGCCTTCGGTGCCCGAAGATCCTCCTGCTCGACCAGCCGTCCGTCCGGCCTTGGGACTTCGTGGAGTCCGGTGACCCGCGCACCACGGCCGACCTGCTCAAGCCCGAGGGCCTGGCGTGGACCGCCGGCTTCGCGCAGGGCATCGGTCCCTGGTTGCCGCAGATCATCGCGCAGGACGCCGACGGGAAGCTCGGCGAGCCCACCACCCTCGTCCGCGATGCGCACGCCGCCGGGCTGGTCGTCCACCCGTACACCCTGCGCAACGAGAACAGCTTCCTGCCGCTGGACTTCCGGGTCGGCACCGATCCCGCCGCGTACGGCAACTCCCTCGGCGCTCTGAAGGCGTACTTCGCCACCGGTATCGACGGGCTGTTCTCCGACAACGCGGACACCGCGCTGCTGGCCGCCGAGGAGTTCCGCAAGCGCTGAGCCGGCCCGCCTCCCGGACCGGCCGCCGCCTCCCGACGACACCGCCACCTCGGCCACCGACTCTCATCTGCGTTGGGAATGTCACAGGCGAGCCGGTGGTCGGTCCGTTCCGCTTGTCCTGATTGCCTGCGCAGAATGCTCGTTGGCGGAGATTGCCGCCGCCACATTCCGGGGAGTCCGGAAGTCAGGGCACCACGTCCGGGCGCACACCCCTCTCACCCTCGCGCGTCCGGACCAACCGATAAGGGGAGGCATACGCGCATGGGCACGAGCGTGACCATCTCTGCGGCGACCGACCAGGATGCCGAGCAGATCCTCAAACTTCAGTACCTCTGTTACCAGACGGAGGCGGCGCTGTACGACGACTACGGCATCGAGCCGCTCACCCAGACCCTGGAGTCGCTCCGCGCCGAACTGGGCGAGGGCTGCGTGGTGGTGGCCAGACTCGGCACGGAGGTGGTCGGGGCGGTGCGCGGCACGGTCGACGCCGACGGCACCGCGTCGATAGCCAAGCTCATCGTGCACCCGCGGTTGCAGCGGCACGGCCTGGGCGGCCGGCTGCTGGCCGCCGTCGAGCAGCGCTTGACGGCCGAACGGTCCGCCAAGCGCTTCCGGCTGTTCACCGGCCACCGCAGCGAGGGCAACCTGCGGCTCTACCGCAGCCACGGCTATGCGCCGGTGGGCACCGAACAGCTCGGCCGGCGACTGAGCCTGGTGACGCTGGAGAAGGAGGCGCAGCAGCAGTCCGTCGCCACGGAGTTGGCGGCCCGGGCGTAGCCGAGCGGGCGCGGGCCCGCGTGTGGGGCGGGCCCGTACCGGCGACGGCGGACGGTGGTGACGACGCTGGACGGTTGTGACGACGGTGGACGGCTATGCCGTACGCGCCCGGCGCAGCCACAGCAGGCCGGTGATGGGCAGCAGGACCGGGATGAAGAGGTAGCCCATGCCGTAGTTCGACCAGACCGTGGTGTCGGGGAACGCGGAGGGCTCCACCCGGGTCCAGGTGCCCACGGCCAGCACGCCGACGAGCTCCACGGTGCAGCACACCAGGGCGGCCCGGCGGGCGGTGTCCCCGCCGCGGACGAGCGAGTAGGTGATGAAGCCGTAGACCACGCCCGCCAGTGCGGACAGGGTGTAGGCGAGCGGGGCCCGGTCGAAGTCCGTGGCGATCTGGAAGACGGAGCGCGACACCGCGCCGACGACCATCACCCCGTACAGCCAGACCAGCAGGATGCCGGGGCCGCTGATCAGTCTCCGGCGGGTGCGGGGCGCACCCTTCTCGGTGGACTCGTCGGTCGTCGCCACCTCAGCCTCCCCAGATGTCGAACAGGCGCACTTCGAGGACGGCCAGCACCACGCCGCCGGCGGCGACCGTGGCCGAGCCCCAACGGGTGCGCTCCGCAAGGGACATGAACCCCGCCGCGGGGATGCAGGCGAAGGCGCCGAGCAGGTACGCCACGAAGATCGTGGTGCCCTGCTCCGGCCTCTCGCCGCGCGCCAGCTGGACGATGCCGATGACGAGCTGGACCACGGCGAGCAGGCTGACCACTGCCATGCCGATGAAGTGCCAGTCCTTGGTCTGCTGGTCTCGGTAGGCGGCGAAACCGCACCACGCGGCGAGCGCGAGCGCGGCGACGCTGGTCGCGACCGTCAGGGCATCAAGCATGCGCAGACCCTATTACGGGCCAAAAGGCCCGAGGCGCGCACCCCCGGGGTGTCGCCCGTGGGGGCGGGCGGCACGAAGATCCCCCCGAACGCCCGCCCTCCGGCAGGGCCGGCCGCCGGCGGGCCGCGCGGCACGGACGCCGACCGTGGCGTTGACCACACGCACCACGCCGCGGAGCGGTCCGCCGCCGACCTCGTCGATGACCTGTCGGCGGTATCCGCGCAGGCCACGGAGGGGGCGGTGGCGATCGTCGGGGCCCGCCGGGGCGCCGTCCACGGGTCGGTCAGGCATGTCCGCTATACGGACAGGTTTGATCGGGCCGTCCTGCCGTCTGGTTTACTTGCCGCCATGACCACGACGAGCTACCGCACCCCTGCGACCGAGGCGAACCCGACGCCCGGTGCTCGTTGCATGTGTCGAATGTGTGACTGCTGAGGGCCCCCGCCTCAAGCCTCGCGCCCCGAAGCGAGACCGTCCCCCACGCTCCGAAGAATGGGCAGGGGGAAGCATCGCGAGCCGTACGTCGGTCCCCGACGCCCTCGGCCGCCCCGCGTCACCGGAACCCGGAGCCGGGCGCCCGCGCCCGCCGCCGCTTCCCGTTCCCCTCTGCCGCACTCGCAAGAATGCCCCGTGCCCGGCGCGATCCGCCGAGCACTCGACAGTGACGGAATTCCCTGTGATCACCACAACGGGCCTGACCAAGGTCTACCGCTCAGGAGACCGCGAAGTCACCGCCCTGGACGGCGTCGATCTGCACGTCCGGGAGGGCGAGGTGTACGGCGTCCTCGGACAGAGCGGCGCCGGAAAGTCCACCCTCATCCGCTGCCTCAACCTCCTGGAGCGCCCCACCTCCGGCACGGTCACCGTCGCCGGCCAGGACCTGACCGCCCTCGCCGGGCGGGGCCAGCGCGCGGGCGCCGCACTGCGCGCCGCCCGCAGCCACATCGGCATGGTCTTCCAGCACTTCAACCTGCTGTCCTCGCGCACCGTCCAGGACAACGTCGAACTGCCGCTGGAGATCCTCAAGGTCGACCGCCGCGAGCGCTCCCGCAAGGCCCTGGAGCTGCTGGACCTGGTCGGCCTCGCCGACAAGGCCAAGGCCTACCCCGCCCAGCTCTCCGGCGGCCAGAAGCAGCGCGTCGGCATCGCCCGCGCCCTGGCCGGCGACCCCAAGGTGCTGCTCTCCGACGAGGCCACCAGCGCCCTGGACCCGGAGACCACCCGGTCCATCCTGACGCTGCTGCGCGACCTCAACCGCCAGCTCGGCCTGACCATCGTGCTCATCACGCACGAGATGGACGTCGTCAAGACGATCTGCGACTCGGCCGCGCTGATGAAGAACGGCCGGGTCGTCGAGCAGGGCACCGTCGCCGAACTGCTCGCCACCCCCGGTTCCGAGCTGGCCCGCGAGCTCTTCCCGGTCGGCGGCGAGCCCTCGTCCGACGAGTACACCGTCGTCGACATCACCTTCCACGGCGAGGCCGCCACCCGCCCGGTGATCTCCGAGCTGTCGCGCACCTACAACGTCGACATCTCGATCCTCGGCGCCGCCATGGACACCGTCGGCGGCAAGCAGATCGGCCGGATGCGTATCGAGCTGCCCGGCCGCTTCGAGGAGAACGTCGTGCCCATCGGCTTCCTGCGGGAGCAGGGCCTCCAGGTCGACGTGGCCGACGTGGCCGGCGCCGCCGAGGCCGCCGCCCCGGCCGATGCCGCCGCTCCCGCGATCCCGGCGCCCGCCGCCCCGCTCCAGAAGGAAGGTGCCCAGTGAGCTGGAACGAGATGCAGCCGCTGCTGTACGACAACACCCTCGACACCCTGTTCATGGTGTGGTGGTCGACGTTCTACGCGGTGCTCATCGGCGTCCCGGTCGGGGTGCTGCTGCATCTGACCGACCGCGGCGCCCTCCTCCAGAACCTCGTGGTGAACAAGGTCCTCGGTGCGGTCGTCAACATCGGGCGGTCCTTCCCGTTCCTGATCCTGATCGTGGTGCTGATCCCCTTCACCCGGCTGGTGGTCGGCGTCTCCATCGGCCCGACCGGCGCGGTCGTCCCGCTCGCCATCGCCGCGATCCCGTTCTTCGCCCGGCTGGTCGAGGCCGCACTGCGCGAGGTCGACCACGGCCTGGTCGAGGCCGCCCAGGCGATGGGCGGCGGCACCTGGACCATCGTCTTCAAGGTGCTGCTGCCGCAGGCGCTGCCCGCGCTCGTCGCGGCCGTCACCACCACCGTCATCACCCTGATCGGCTACTCCGCGATCGCCGGTGCGGTCGGCGGCGGCGGTCTGGGCAACCTCGCCTACACCTACGGCTACCAGCAGTACGAGACCACGCTGATGATCACCACCGTCGTGGAGCTGATCGTCCTCGTCACCCTCGTCCAGCTGCTCGGCGACCTGGTCGTCCGCCGGCTCGCCGGCCGCGGCACCCGCGCCTCCTCCTCGATACGCGTCGGCCTGCGCCGCGCCCGTGCCGAGGAGCCGGCCGTCGTCACCGAGGCGGCCTGACCCCGGAGCCACCCGCTCCACCCAGGAGCCCGGACCCTTTGCCGGGCGGACACCACACGGGAACCCCTCGTGTGAACAAGAAAGAGGCACTCTTCGTGCGTAACACCGTCAAGATCACCGTGGCTGTCGCCGCCGCCTCCGCCGTCGCCCTCGGCGCGAGCGCCTGCTCGGCCCCCTCCGACACCACCGCCAGCAGCGACAAGAGCGACAAGAACGCCCCCCTGGTCGTCGCCGCGAGCCCCACCCCGCATGGCACCATCCTCGACTTCGTCAAGAACGAGCTGGCCGCGAAGGCGGGCCTCAAGCTGGTCGTCAAGCCGTTCAACGACTACAAGATCCCCAACAAGGTCACCGACGACGGCCAGGTCGACGCCAACTTCTTCCAGCACAAGCCGTTCCTCGACACCTTCAACAAGGAGAACGGCACGCACATCGTGCCCGTCCAGAACGTGCTCATCGAGCCGCTGGGCGTCTACTCCAAGAAGCACCACAAGCTCTCGGAGCTCAAGGCCGGCAGCACCGTCTCGGTGCCCAACGACCCGTCCAACGAGGGCCGCGCGCTCAAGCTGCTGGCCGACAACGGCGTGATCACCCTCAAGCCCGGCGTCGGCTCCGACGCCAAGCTGACCGACGTCAAGGACGACAAGGGCATCAAGATCACCGAGCTGGAGGCCGCGCAGACCGCGCCGCGCATCGACGACGTCGACGCCGCCATCATCAACGGCAACTTCGCCATCGGCGCCCACCTCAAGCCCTCCAAGGACGCGCTGGCCCTGGAGAGCGCGAAGGACAACCCCTACGCGAACTTCCTCGCCGTCAAGAAGGGCAACGAGAACGACCCGCGGATCAAGAAGCTGGCCAAGCTCCTGAACTCCCCCGAGGTCAAGAAGTTCATCGAGGACAAGTACAAGGACGGCTCGGTCATCCCGGCCTTCGGCCCGGCGAAGGCCTGACCCCTCCCCGGCGACCACGGGGCCCCGGCCGCGCACCCCGCGCGGCCGGGGCCCCCGCGCGTGGCACGCCCCCCGGCCGATGCTGCATGCTGGTGCATTCAAGACGGTCAAGATGCCCGTGACCTCGTGGTGTAACAGCCTGCGACGTCCTGGGTACCACGGTCAACGGCGTTGGAGCAGCGGTATGACATCCACCTTTCCGGACATCTCCATCAGCACGGACCGGTTGGTGCTGCGCCCCTTCGAGGAGGCCGACGTGCCCGCCCTGGCCGAGATGATGTCCGAGGAGATGGTCACCGCCTGGATGGCGCTGCCGCACCCGTACACCGCCGCCGACGCCCGCGCCTGGGCCACCGGCAAGGCCGCCGCGGTCCGCACCGAAGGCCGCGGTATCGCGCTGGCCGTCACCGAGTTCCTCACCCAGCGCCTGGTCGGCACCCTCCAGCTCGACCACACCGACTGGCGGGTCCGCAGCGCCGAGATCCGCTATGTCACCGCCCCCTGGGCCCGCGGCGAGGGCTACGCCTCCGAATCCGTCCTCGCGGTCGCGCAATGGCTCTTCCAGGACCAGAGGTTCGAACGCATCGAGCTGCGCACCGCCGCCGACAACGCCGCCGCCCAGCAGGTCGCCCAGAAGATCGGCTGCATCAGCGAAGGCGTCCTGCGCAACGCCTGGATAGCCCGCAGCCGCACGGAGGACGGCGGCTGGACGGAGATCCGTACCGATCTGATCGTGTGGAGCCTGCTCCCCGAGGACCTCGACGGGGTCCCCGGCCGGCTGGCCGACGCAGGCGGATTCACCTACCCCGAGTGGAACTGAGCGCCCGTCGGCGGTCGGGTCCGTACCGCACGGGGTACCCTCGGCCTGCCACGTACCCACGTGACCTGCACGACCAGCCCGGCTGGCGCGGTACCGCACACCACAGCGGCACCACCACCGGCCTGCGGCCGCCCCGCAGCCACCCCGCCCGCGTACCCACAGCAGCCCCAGGAGACTGACGAGCATGGCCGACCGGGTCACGGTGATCGGATGGGACGGCTCCCCGCTGACCGACGCCGCCCGCTCCGCCCTCGGCGCCGCCACGCTGGTGGCCGGCGCCGCCCACCACCTCGCACTGCCCGAAGTCCCGCCGAACGCCGAGCGGATCCGGCTTGGCAGCGTGACCCTGGCCGCCCGCCGGATCGCCCAGCACCGCGGTACCGCCGTGGTGCTCGCCGACGGCGACCCCGGCTTCTTCGGCGTGGTACGCACCCTGCGGGCGCCCGAGCACGGCCTGGAAGTCGAAGTGGTACCGGCCGTCTCCTCCGTCGCGGCCGCCTTCGCCCGCGCCGGTATGCCCTGGGACGACGCCCAGATCGTGGTCGCCCACAGCCGCGATCTGCGCCGCGCGGTGAACGTCTGCCGCGCGCACACCAAGGTCGCGGTGCTCACCTCGCCCGGCGCCGGGCCCGCCGAACTCGCCCTGCTGCTCGGCGGCGTCCACCGCACCTTCGTCATCTGCGAGGAACTGGGCACCGAACGGGAGCAGGTGACGGTCCTCACATCCGACAAGGTCCCCGACCACGTCTGGCGGGACCCCAACGTCGTGATCGTCGTCGGTGGTTCACCGGGCGGCGCCGCAGCCCAGGGGACCGGCTGGATCGCCGGCCACGAGGCCGGGCACCCGACGGGCCCGCGCGGCTGGGGACTTCCGGCCCGCGCCTACGGCGGCGCCCTCGCCGAGGGCGAGTCCGTCCAGCTGCGCACCGCCCAACTCGCCCGCCTCGGGCCGCGGGTGGGCGACCTGGTGTGGGACATCGGCACCGGCAGCGGAGCCGCCGCGGTGGAGGCGGCGCGCTTCGGCGCCGCGGTCATCGCCGTGGACTCCGACCCGGACGCCTGTGAGCGCACCGTCGCCGTCGCCCGCCGCCACGGCGTCCAACTCCAGGTCGTACACGGCCGCGCGCCGCAGATCCTGGAGGACCTGCCGGAGCCCGACGTGGTGCGGGTCGGCGCCGGGGGAGTGGAGGTGGTCACCGCCTGCGCGGACCGCCGTCCCGAACGGATCGTCACCCACGCATCGACCCGCGACGAGGCCGAGGCCCTCGGTCGGGCGCTGGCGGACGGCGGCTACGACGTCGAGTGCGCCCTGTTGCAGTCGGTGGACCTGGACGCCACCGTCTGGGTCGAACGCGAGCGGTCCGTGGTGTTTCTGCTCTGCGGGTATCGCGTTTCTCACCCGTGACCAGCACGGCTACCCGCGCGAGGTAGGCTGGCGGATCGTTGCGCCGCCGTTCCGCGTTCGGCTTCGTACGCCAATATCCGGAAATTGCCGTGGTTTTGGATGAATATGAAGCTCTGGAGAGCGGACGTGCCGCGAGGCGTGCTCGCTCGTTCTAGCAATCGGGGCGTCGGCGCGCCCCGGTCGAGCGTGTCGCACGAGCGGTTGGAAGGAGCACTACCAATGGGCGAGGGGTACGCATGACCGACACCGGCCGGGTCCCGGGCGAGGGACAGCCGGAGAACGCAGGCGGACATCCCGGGCAGCCGCAGCCGGCGGCTTCCCCCACGCTCGAAGGAGCAGGGGGGACCCCCATCTCCGCCGCCGACGCCGCACCGACGGAGCTGCCGGGCATGGTGGCCCCTCCGGGCGAATACCCCTATGTCGACCAGGCCGACGGCATCGCCGAGGACGACGACCTGCTGCTGATGCCCGGCGCCCAGGGCGCCTGGAGCGAGCAGCCGGCCCCCCAGCCGTTCGCGCAGGAGACCCACCAGGGCCCGACCCAGCAGCCGCAGCCCGGCGCCCAGTTCGACGCCGCCGCTCCGGTTGCCGCCGGTTTCGAGCCGCTGCCCGCCCAGCCCGGTGACCACGAGAGCGGCGGCCGGGACTCCGGCTCCGTCGACCTCAGTGCGGTCCGCATCCCCCAGCCCGCCGCACCGCAGCCGCCGGACCGCGCCCGTGCCGCCGCCCCGTCCCCGTCGCGCCGACCGCTGCACCTGGGCCCGCCCGTGCCGGACGCGACCGGCGGTGTCGTCCGCTCGCTCGCCGACCGCGGCCCCGCCGACGCCCCGGCCCAGGCCCCCGCCCGGCCCGCCGGACCGCCCACCGGCGGCCCGGAGTACTTCGACGCTCCGGCCGAAGGCCCCCAGGACCCCGAGACCGTGACGCCCGGACAGCCGGCGCCCGGCGCCCGGCCCGCGGCGGGAGCGCCGAACGCCGAGCAGCCCGCCGGGGACGCCACGGGGGCCGCACCGACCTACGCCGCCTACGGCGAGCAGGCCTACGGTGGGCAGTTGTCCGCCGAGCAGACCTACGGGGCCGCCGGGCAGGGCCCGTTGCCCGGCCCGCAGCTCGGTGAGATCCCGTCGCAGCTGCCGCCGTGGGGCGACCAGGCCCCCGCCCAGGCGGCGCAGGCACCGGTGGCCGAGCCGGTCGCGCCCGTCGCACCGGTCGCCGAGGCCGTGGCGCAGGGCGCGGTGCAGGACGCGGTGCCGCCGGCAGAGCAGTCGCCGGCGACGCCGCTGCCGGTCGCCGACCCGGCCGCCCAGGACCCCGCCGGGGCCGTGGACGCCGCTGCCGCCGCGGGGACCGTCGCTGCGCCCGACGCCGCGCCGGCCGCACCGGTTGACGGAGACCCGACGCCGGCCGCGCCGACGGGGCAGCCGGGCCAGGAAGTCCCGGAGAACGACGAGAACCACGCAGCCCAAGAAGTGCGGGAAACCCAGCAAACGCAGGAGACCCAGGCAGGTCAGGCAGGCCAGGAGAGCGCAGTCGCGCCGGAGGCGCCCCTCGCGGAGGCAGTCGAGGCCGCCGAGGTGCCGGTGGCCGACGCTCCCGTCGCCGAGGCCGAGGCTCTCGTCGCCGAGGCCGGTGCGACGGACGCCGTGCCCGCCCCGGTCGAGGCCGCCGACGCGCCTGCTGTTGCCCCGGACGCCGCGGCCAACGAGGCGCCCGAGGCCACCCAGCAGCCCGATGCGGCCGTCGTCGAGGGTCCGCAGCAGCCGGCGCCGGACCCGGCCGCTCCGGCCGCCGAGACCGCGGCGCAGGCCCAGCCCGCGGACGCTCCGGCCGCCCAGCCCGTACCGGAAGCGCCGGCCCCCGCGGCCGCCGTGCCGGACGCCGCCGATGCGGCACCCGCGCCGCAGGACCCGCCGACCGCCGAGCAGGCGCAGCCGGCCGGCCAGGAACAGCCCGCCGAGGAGCCGCAGGCCGCGCCCGCCCCGGCCGAGGCGGTCCAGCAGCCGCAGCCCGCCCAGCCGGCCACGCCGGCCGCCGATCCGCAGCAGCCCGAGGCCACCGCACCGGCCCCCGTGGCCGCCCCGCAGGGACCGGTCGCCATGCCCGCGGCCGAGGGCGGAGCGCCCCAGGAGCAGGCGGTCATAGAGCGGTCGGAAGCACCGCAGCCGGCCGCCGAACAGCCGCAGTCCGGCGCCGCCGTGGACGCCGCAGGGCAGCAGCCCGCCGAGGCGCCCGCGTCCCAGACCGCGCCCCAGACCGCTCCCCAGGTCGAGGACGCCCCGGCCGAGCCGTCACCCGCAGCGGCCGGTGACGACGCTCCCGCCCCGGCGGACGCCCCTGCCGCCGTGGCGGACCAGGACACCGCATCCGCCGTGGACCGCACGGCCGAGCAGCCGCAGGAGCCCGTGGACGGGCCGCAGCCCGCAGAGCCGGCTGCCGACGAGGCCACCCCGGCCGCCGACGCGCACACCGTCTCCATCCACATTCCGGCGCAGCTCACCGGCGACCAGCCGGTCGCACCGCCCGCGCCCGACACCGCTGCCCCGCCGGCCGCCCCCGCCGCCGAGGCCCCCCAGGAGCAGGACGCCACCGAACTCGTCCAGCTCGGCGAGGGCCACGACGAGGACCGGCCGCAGGCCGCGGACGACCAGCAGCCCGCGGACACGGTCGCCGCCGACCCGGAGGGCGTCCCCGCCGGGCCCCCGGCCGCCGGCTACGACGACTCCGAACGCGCCGCCGTGCACCGCGTGATGCGCGAGCGCCGCGACATCCGCAACGGCTTCCGCAGCGACCCGATCCCCAACGAGGTGCTGCTGCGCGTCCTGGAGGCGGCCCACACCGCCCCCAGCGTCGGCCACTCCCAGCCCTGGGACTTCGTCGTCATCCGCTCGGCCGAGACCCGCGAGAAGATGCACCAGCTCGCCATGCAGCAGCGCGAGGCGTACGCCAAGTCGCTGCCCAAGGCGCGCGCCAAGCAGTTCCGCGAGCTGAAGATCGAGGCGATCCTCGAAACCCCGGTGAACATCGTCGTCACCGCCGACTCCACGCGCGGCGGCCGACACACCCTCGGGCGGCACACCCAGCCGCAGATGGCCCCGTACTCCTCCGCGCTCGCCGTCGAGAACCTCTGGCTCGCCGCCCGTGCCGAAGGCCTGGGCGTCGGCTGGGTCAGCTTCTTCGACGAGCGGGAGATGGTCCGCGAACTGGGCCTGCCCGAACACCTCGAAGTCGTCGCCTACCTGTGCGTCGGATACGTCGACGAGTTCCCGGACGAGCCCGAGCTGCTCCAGGCCGGCTGGTCCAAGCGCCGCCCGCTGTCCTGGGTCGTCCACGAGGAGACCTACGGCCGCCGCGCGCTGCCCGGCGAGACCCCGCACGACCTGATCCAGGAGACCCTCCAGGGCATCCGCCCGCTGGACGCCAAGGCGCTCGGCGAGGCCTGGGAGCGGCAGAAGCGGATGACCAAGCCCGCCGGGGCGCTGGGCATGCTGGAGATCATCTCCGCGCAGCTGTGCGGGCTGTCCCGCAAGTGCCCGCCGCCGATCCCGGAGCCGGCCGCCGTCGCGATCTTCGCCGGCGACCACGGCGTACACGCCCAGGGGGTGACCCCCTGGCCCCAGGAGGTCACCGGCCAGATGGTCGCCAACTTCCTGGGCGGCGGCGCGGTCTGCAACGCCTTCGCCCATCAGGTCGGCGCCGAGGTCTGTGTGGTGGACGTCGGCGTGGCGAGCGAACTCCCCGCCACCCCGGGCCTGCTGCCCCGTAAGGTCCGCGCCGGCACCGCCGACTTCACGGCCGGTCCGGCGATGACCCAGGAAGAGGTCCTCAAGGCCATCGAGGTGGGCATCGAGACCGCCCGCGACCTCGTGGCGGCCGGCAACAAGGCGCTGCTCACAGGAGAGATGGGCATCGCCAACACCACCACCTCCGCCGCGCTGATCGCCGTCTACACCGGCGTCGACCCGGTCGAGGTGACCGGCCGCGGCACCGGCATCAACGACGAGACGCACGCCCGCAAGGTCGATGTGGTCCGCCGCGCCCTGGAGCTCCACCAGCCCGACCCGGCCGACCCGGTCGGCGTCCTCGCCGCGATCGGCGGCCTGGAGCACGCGGCCATGGTCGGTCTGATCCTCGGCGGCGCCTCGCTGCGCACGCCGGTGATCCTGGACGGGGTGAGCGCCGGCGCCGCCGCCCTGGTGGCCCGCGCCATCGCCCCCGAGGCGCTGGCCGCCTGCATCGCCGGTCACCGCAGCGCCGAGCCCGGCCATGTCGCGGCCCTGAACAAGCTCGGCCTGCGCCCGCTGGTCGACCTCGATCTGCGCCTCGGCGAGGGCACCGGCGCACTGCTCGCCCTGCCCCTCGTGCAGAGCGCCGCCCGCGCCATGCACGAAGTCGCCACGTTCGACTCCGCCGGAGTGTCGGAGAAGAGCTGACGCGGTGCGGCCCGTGCCCGGGCCGCCCGTATGACCCCCGGCCCATAGCCCCCTAGGCTGTGGGCCGGGGCCGTAGCGCCCCACGGGCCGTACCACCCCTCATCAGCCGCTCCAGAGCCGCAGCGACTGAGCCGGTCGTCGAACTCGCACCATCCGCACAAGGAGCCGTACCGCCATGGCTGAGCATGCTGCCGAACACGCCGCCTACCCCGTCGGACTGCGGCTCTCCGGCCGTCGGGTGGTCGTCCTGGGCGCCGGACAGGTGGCCCAGCGCCGCCTCCCGTCGCTCGTCGCCGCCGGTGCCGACGTCCTGCTGATCTCCCCGTCCGCCACCCCGTCCGTCGAGGCGATGGCCACCGCGGGCGAGATCCGCTGGGAGCGCCGTCGTTATCAGGCCGGCGACCTCGCCGAGGCCTGGTACGCGTTGATCTCCACCGACGACCCGGAGGCCAACGCCGCCGCCTCCCAGGAGGCCGAGGACCGCCGGGTGTGGTGCGTCCGCGCCGACGACGCCGAGGCGGCCACTGCCTGGACCCCGGCCACCGGCCGCAGCGAGGGCGTGACCGTCGCCGTGCTCACCGGCCGCGACCCGCGCCGGTCCGCCGCCGTACGCGACGCCATCGTGGAGGGACTGCGCGACGGCAGCATCGCCGCCCCGCACCACCGGCGCCCGCACACCCCGGGCGTGGCGCTGGTCGGCGGCGGCCCCGGCGACCCGGACCTGATCACCGTCCGCGGCCGCCGCCTCCTCGCCGAGGCCGACGTGGTCATCGCCGACCGCCTCGGCCCCCGCGACCTGCTCGCCGAACTCCCCCCGCACGTCGAGGTCATCGACGCCGCGAAGATCCCCTACGGCCGGTTCATGGCCCAGGAGGCCATCAACAACGCGCTGATCGAGCACGCCAAGGCCGGCAAGGCGGTGGTCCGCCTCAAGGGCGGCGACCCGTTCGTCTTCGGCCGTGGCATGGAGGAGGCCCAGGCGCTCGCCGAGGCCGGCATCCCCTGCACGGTCGTGCCCGGCATCTCCAGCACCATCTCGGTCCCCGGGGCCGCGGGCATCCCGGTCACCCACCGCGGGGTCGCCCACGAATTCACCGTCGTCAGCGGACACGTCGCCCCCGACGACGAGCGCTCGCTGGTCGACTGGCCGTCGCTGGCCAAGCTGCGGGGCACCCTCGTCGTCCTGATGGGCGTGGAGAACAGCGGTGCCATCGCCGCCAAGCTCATCGAGCACGGCCGTCCCGCCGACACCCCGGCCGCCGTCATCCAGGAGGGCACCACCGCCGCCCAGCGCCGGGTCGATGCCACCCTGGCGACCCTCGGCGAGACCGTACGGGCCGAGGGCGTGCGCCCGCCGGCGGTCATCGTCATCGGCGAGGTCGTCACCGTCGCCCCCGCCCCTACCCACAGGTAACCGGTCCCGTACGCGGCATTGGCACCTCGACACCGACAAGGCACTATCTCCCCGTGGCAGACATCATCACCGTCGATGACCCGGACGACCCGCGGCTCGCCGACTACACCGGCCTGACCGACGTCGAGCTGCGGCGCCGGCGCGAGCCCGCCGAAGGGCTCTTCATCGCCGAGGGCGAGAAGGTCATCCGGCGCGCCCGGCACGCCGGGTACGCGATGCGCTCGATGCTGCTCTCGGCCAAGTGGGTCGACGTGATGCGCGATGTCATCGACGAGGTCCCGGCGCCGGTCTACGCCGTCAGCCCGGACCTCGCCGAGCGGGTGACGGGCTATCACGTGCACCGCGGCGCGCTCGCCTCCATGCAGCGCAAACCGCTCCCGCCGGCCACCGAACTCCTGGCCGGCGCCCGCCGCATCGTCGTGATGGAGGCGGTCAACGACCACACCAACATCGGCGCGATCTTCCGCAGCGCGGCGGCCCTCGGCATGGACGCGGTACTGCTCTCGCCGGACTGCGCCGATCCGCTCTACCGCCGGTCGGTGAAGGTCTCCATGGGCGCGGTGTTCTCCGTGCCGTACGCCCGCCTGGAGAGCTGGCCCCGCGACCTGGCCACCGTACGGGAGGCGGGCTTCACCCTGCTCGCCCTCACCCCCGCCGAGCAGGCCACCGCCATCGACGAGGTCGCCCCGCACGCCCTGGAGCGCGTCGCCCTGATGCTGGGTGCGGAGGGCGGCGGGTTGACCACCGGCGCCCTGCGGGCCGCCGACGAGTGGGTACGCATCCCGATGGCCCACGGCGTGGACTCGCTCAACGTGGGCGCCGCCGCAGCAGTGGCCTTCTACGCCGTCTCGACCGGCCGTCCCAAGTAGGGGAGTCCCCCTGGGGCGTGCCCACAAGGCTTCATGGGGCGCCCCGCCGACCCGGCCCGCCCGAACACCGTGCCCAACAGGGCTTGCCCGAACACCGTTCCCATAGGGCCGGCTGGAACGCCCTGCCCACCTGGGGCAAGGCAACGTACGGAACCGACCTGACCGGCCCGAACCGCCTGGCCGACCAGAACCGACCGGCCCGAACCGACCTGAACGTCCCGCCCTCGCCAAACCGTTCTGCCACGGCCCGTGCCGCCCCTCCGGAATACTGCCGAAGCCCCCCCACGTTGTGGCCCCGCAGGGGGCGCACGCATCCCCTAGGGGCAATACTGGTGACTTTGGGCTTTGGGGGTCGTTGAGGGGGTGTGCCAAGGCCCGGACAGACGAAGTCGTCAGCAGGTGAGCGTTTGTCGGATC
>NZ_JBEZIX010000028.1:0-123650 GCF_040651315.1 Streptomyces sp. NPDC048506 | reverse complement strand
GCCGTAGACCCGGTAGACGATGTGCAGCTCGTCCGCGATCACGGTCGGGATGCGTTCCCCGGCCGCCGCCGTCGGCTGGACGCCGTTGTTCTGCTGCTCGGTGATGATCTCAGCCACGTCCGTACCGCTCCTCGGCCTTCCAGAAGTACACAAAGCCGATGACACCGGCCAGCAGCGCCCAGCCCGCCGCGAACGCCCAGACGTGCGGCGGCAGTTGCTTCGCGGTGAAGCTGTCGATCAGGGCGAAGCGCATCAGGTCGATGTAGACCGCGGCCGGGTTGCCGTTCAGCAGCAGCACCACGATCTTCGGGAGGTGCCTGCCCTGGAGGATCACGCTGATGCTGAACATCACGCCGGACGCGTACATCCAGGTCCGCATGATGAAGGGCATCAGCTGCGCCAGGTCCGGGGTCCGTGCGCCGAGCCGCGCCATGATCATCGCCAGGCCGGTGTTGAAGACGAACTGGAGCGTCAGCGCCGGGAACACCAGCAGCCACGACCAGGTCGGCGTCTGCCCGAAGCACAGCAGGATGACCGAGAGCACGCCCATGGAGTACAGCAGCTGTTGCAGCTGTGCCAGGCAGAACGAGATGGGCAGGCAGGCGCGCGGGAAGTGCAGCGCGCGCACCAGGCCGAGGTTGCCGGAGATCGCCCGCGTACCGGTCATCACCGAGTTCTGGAGGAAGGTGAAGACGAAGACGCCGGTCACCAGGAACGGGATGTAGTCGGGGACGTGCTTCTTCGTGTCGAGCAGCACACCGAAGATCAAGTAGTAGACGGCCGCGTTGAGCAGCGGGGTCAGTACCTGCCAGAGCTGGCCGAGCTTGGCGGCGGTGTACATCGCGGTGAGCTTGGCGGTGGCGAACGAGGTGATGAAGTGCCGCCGGTGCCACAGCTGGCGGGTGTACTCGGGGAGCGAGACGCGGGCGCCGCTCACCGTGAGGCCGTGGCGTTCGGCCAGGGCGCGCAGCTCGGGGTCGGGGGCGGTGCCGGGGCCGGACGGCCGGGTGGGCGTCGGGGCCGGGGGAGCGAGGGTCGTCTGGGGCATGGAGGCCGCTTTCGCTTGCGTGCGGGGGCCGCGGAACGGCGATCAACGTCGGAACGGTTCCGTATCGTCGCGACGCCGACACTAAAGGGAGCTCGCGTCGAAACGCAACCGTAGCGTCGTGACGGTAGGCTCAAGGCATGGCAAAAGACGGCAGCGGGAGCGACCCCGCGGCGGCGCGCCGGGCCCCGGCGGGCGCCGCCGTACTGCGCGAGGACAAGACCGAGGCGATCCGTGCCGCGGTCTTCGAGGAGCTGGCCGCGGTGGGCTTCGCCCGGATGTCGATCGAGGGCATCGCCCGCCGGGCGGGCGTCGGCAAGACCGCCGTCTACCGGCGTTGGCGCTCCAAGCTGCACCTGGTGCTGGACGTGGTCTCCGCGGTGGCCGTCGCCGGACTGCCGGTGCCCGACACCGGGTCGCTGCGCGGGGACGTGCGGATGCTGCTGGAGGTGGCGGCCCGCGCGCTGCGGCACCCGATGGCCTCGCAGATCATTCCGGACCTGCTGGCGGAGGCGGCCCGCAGCCCCGAGCTGGCGGCGGCGCTGAAGACGGCGCTGCTCGACAGTCAGGAGGGCGTCGCGGCCGCGGTGGTGGCCCGTGCGGTGGAGCGCGGTGAACTGCCGCAGGGCGTGGACGCCCGGCTCGCCCTGGACCTGCTGACCGGTCCGCTGTACTGGCGGCTGCTGGTCGTCCGCGACGCGCTGCCCAAGGGCTACCTCGACGCGCTGGCGGACTCGGTGACGGCGGCACTCGGAGCGGAGTGAGGCCACCACCCGGGTGCTGACACGCCACCGCCCCCGGCCGGGATCCGGCCGGGGGCGGTGGCGTATGCGTATGCGTCGGGGACGGGCGTCAGCCCGCCATCTCGACGTCCGAGGCGCCCGATGCGTCCGCGGCCGGGGCGTCGTCGGCCGCCGCCCGCGGGGACGGCAGCTTGAGCAGCCCCGCTCCGGCGGCCGCGGCGCGCGGGGACGGGGCCACGGTGCGCTCGTCCTGCGGCAGCGGCTCCGGGGTCGCCGACTGGCCGAGGAAGATCTGGCGCACCACGCGCTCGGCGGCGTTGCCGTCGTCCCACTGGCAGAACCGGTTGCGGAACGCGGCGCGCAGCTCGGTGGCCCGCGCGTCGTCCCAGCGGCCGCTGCGGAAGGCGTCGATCAGCTCGTCCTCGGTGGTGGCGATCACGCCCGGGGTGTCGCCCGGCTCGCCCGAGAGCAGGTTGAAGGTGACGCCGCGGGAGCGGACGTAGGTGTCCCAGTCGTCGGCGTAGTTGATGATCGGCCGGTCGAGGTTGGCGTAGTCGAACATGATCGACGAGTAGTCGGTGATCAGGGCGTCGGCGGCCAGGCACAGCTCCTCGACGACCGGGTGGCCCGAGACGTCGATCAGGGCGCCGCGCTCCTGGAGCTGCTGAAGGCCCGGGTTCTGGTCGTAGAAGTAGTGCGTGCGCACCAGCAGGACGAAGTCCTCGCCCAGCTCGTGGGCGATCTTCTCCAGGTCGAGGCGGGGGACGTAGCCGACCTGGTAGTCGCGCATGGTCGGCGCGTACAGGACGGCGGTCTTGCCGGGGGCGATGCCCAGGCGCTCGCGGATGTCCAGGACGTCCTGCGCGCTCGCCCGGTAGTAGACGTCGTTACGGGGGTAACCGGCGTCCACCGACTGGAAGTTGCAGGGGTAGACCCGCTCCCACTGCTCGGTGGTGTGCTGGTTGGAGGAGAGCGAGTAGTCCCAGCGGTCGGCGCGGGCCAGCAGCTTGCGGAAGCTCATGCCCTTGGCGGCGGCCGGGTAGCGCTTCTGGTCGGTGCCCATCGACTTCAGCGGGGTGCCGTGGTGGGTCTGGAGGTGTATCTGGCCCTCGCGCTTGACCACGCCGTCCGCGAAGTTGACGTTGTTGACGAGGTACTTGGCGCGGGCCATCACCTCCCAGTAGCGCGGGGAGTTCGGCACGACGTAGTCGATGCCGGCCGGGACCTCGCCGGCGTCGACCGTCTGCTGCTTGACGACCCAGACGCCGTGGACGGTGGGGGCCAGCTCCTTGGCCTTCTCGTAGATCGCCAGCGGGTTGCAGGCCGGCAGCCGGTTCCAGTACGCGGAGTAGACCGCGAGGTTCTCGTCCAGCGGCTGCCGCAGCAGGGCCTGGTAGCGCAGGTCCATGGCCTTCTTCTTGGCCTGCTTGACCCGCTTGGTGGCGTGCTTGCGGACCGTGCGCTGCACCTTGCCGGCGACCTTGAGGCCGGCCAGCGCCGGATAGGCGTCCTTGGCGAGCAGGGTGTACTTGCTGCCGGCCATGCCGGCGGGGCGGACGAAACCGGCCGGGACGCGCTTGCGGTAGTCGCGGGCGGCGCGGTGGAAGAACTCGGCCGTGGCGTTCTGCGGAAGCCGGCCGGGCTTGTCCAGGATCGTCAGGTAGTGGTCGATCATCTTGCGGAACATGTGCGGGCGCCAGCGCGACAGCTCCGGGCGCGCGTCGAGGTAGTCGAAGACCCGCTCGTACTGGTCGAAGACGTCGAAGTGCTTGCGGCTGGTGGTGCGCAGGATGTTGCCGCCCTGACGGCGCTGGCGGTAGTGCAGGCAGACCCGGTCCAGGACGGCGATGGTCCGCGCGGTGATCAGCGTGCAGAACGTCCAGGGGGCGTCCTCGTAGTAGCCCACCGGGAAGGTGAAGCCGTGCTCTTCGATGAAGTCGCGGCGGTAGGCCTTGTTCCAGACGATCTGGAGCAGGTCGAGGATCTCGGGCCGCTCGGCGAGCGAGAAGGCCGGTGCGCCGGACTCGTCCAGCAGCGCGGACAGGGCATTGCGGCGGGCCGAGCCGTCCCAGTAGGTGCGCGCGTAGTCGTAGATCAGGATCTCGGGGTCCTCGGTGGCGGCCAGCCGCTCCGCCAGGGCGCCGAGCGCACCGGGCACGAGGGTGTCGTCGCTGTCGAGGAAGAGGACGTAGTCACCGCGGACCTTCTCCAGGCCGGCGTTGCGGGCCAGGCCCAGGCCGACGTTCTCCGCCAGGTGCAGCACCTGGACGCGGTCGTCGCGCGCGGCGTACTCGTCCAGGATGGCGCCGCTGCGGTCGGGCGAGCAGTCGTCGACGGCGATGAGCTCGAAGTCCGTGAAGTCCTGCTCCAGCACCGAGTCCATGCACTCGCGCAGGAAGCCCTGCACTCTGAACACGGGCACGATGATGCTGAAACGGGGTACGGCTTCGAGGTCTGTCTCGGACATGCGGTGCTTACTCCTCGTGACGAACTGAGCACAGAACGCAGAAACCCAAAAAGGGATGCTTGCATTGTCAACCGTCCGACCGCCGTTAACCCAAAAAGGTTGTTGTTCGTAACCTGAACGTTCTGTGGCGCTCATCACGAATGTGGTCGAGGCTCAACCTTCTGGACGAGCGGGATCCCCGCACCGATCGAATACTGAGGGCGTGTCGCCCACGCCCCCGCCGGCCAACCGCCGTCACCCGCCCGCCGTCTCGCGCCGCCGGCTGCTCCTGGCCGCCGGCGGCGGGGTGCTCGGCGCGACGGCGGGCGTCGGCATCTGGGCCTGGCGCGAGGCGGAACCGCCCCGTACGGCCGCACCGGAGGGCGCCGGGCGGCCCGTGGTGGACCCGGCCGACCAGTCCTTCGTACAGATCATCGCGCACGCTGACGACGGCCTGTACTTCATGAACCCCGACCTGGAGCAGTCCCTGCGCGGCGGCGCGCGCTCGGTCACCGTCTGCCTCACCGGCGGCGAGGCGGACGGCCACAACGTCAGCCGGCACGCCCGCGACCCCGGCAGCGTCCCCACGGACCGCGCCGCCTTCGCCCGGGCGCGGACCAACGGGCTGCGCGCCGCCCACGCCGAGATGGTCACCGGCGACCCCACCGCCCCCTGGGACGTCGCCGCGATATCCCTGCTCCCCGGCTTCCAGGTGGAGCTCCAGACCCTCCAGGGCGCCCCGCACCACCAGTTGGTCTTCCTGGAGCTGGTGGAGTCCCGGGCGGTCTGGCAGGCCCGCGCCGGCAGCCTGCGCGGTCTGTGGCTGGGCGCCACCGTCACCCTCCCCACGCTGCGGCCCGCCAGCACCCCCGTACGGAGGCAGTTCCACTACACCCGCGACCAGGTCACCCAGACGCTGGTGGCGGTGCTCGACCGGGCCCGGCCCACGGTCGTACGGACCCTGGACCCCAACGCCGTGCACTCCCGCAAGCGCCCACCGGCCACCCCGGACCACGACCCCCGGTTGGCCGGCCTGCGCTACTACGACCACCAGGACCACACCGCCTCCGCCTACTTCGCCCAGGCCGCACTCGCCGCCTACCAGGAGCGCGCACCGCTCGGCCCGCCCGTCGTGGAGAGCTACCTCGGCTACGAGGAGGGCGCGCTGCCCAACGACCTCGACCTGGGGGTCGCCCGCCGCAAGGCCCGGCTGCTGTCGGTGTACGGCTGGGCCGACCACCGCCGCTGCGGCGACCCGGCCGGCTGCGGCGACCGCAAGGTGGGCGGCTCCGCCCTCGACGGCGGCTCGCGCAACTGGACCCGCTCCACCCGACTGCGCGCGCCCGGCTCCAACGCCTGGCTCCGCCCCGCCCAGGACGGCCGGCTGGCCGCCTTCGCGGTCCTGGGCGGCGCCGCGTACCGCTGGGCCGAGACCCGGCCGGGCAGCGGCACCTTCGGCGCGCCGGTGCGGATCGGCGGGGAGCTGCTCCAGGGGCAGATCCACGCGGTGTGCCGCCCCGACGGCACACTGCACCTGTTCGCCTCCCGCACCGTGCTGCCCGGCCGCGACACCGCGCACCGCCGGGAGCTGGTCACCGCCGCGCAGCAGGGCACCGCGGCGGACGGCGGGCCGGCCTTCGGGCGTTGGGTGTCGCTGGGCTCCCCGGACCCGGACCCGGTCCGGTCGCTGGAGATCGGCTTCCCGGCGGCGGTGGCCACCCCGGACGGCTCGGTGCACGTCTTCGTACGGACCTGGGACGGCTCCCTCGCCCACCGCGCCGGCCGCCACGGCTCCGGCCCGGCGGACTGGTCGCCGTGGCGGCGGCTGGAGGGCCCGGTCGGCACCTTGCAGGCGTCACCGCAGATCGTCGACGGGCTGGACGCCTGCGTGGACTCCGACGGACTGGTCCACCTGGTCGCGCCGAGCACCCGGACCGTCCAGCACTGGGTGTCCAAGGAGCCCGGTCAGCTGCCCCGGCCGGCGGCGGCCACCGGGCTGCCGCAGCCGGCCGGGCCGGTCAGCCTGGTGCCGCTGGCCGACGGCGTGGTCCGGGTCGCCTACCGCCGCCCGGCCACCGCCGAGGTGCTGATCGCCGAGCGGCCGCGGAGGGTCGGCGGCTGGTGGGTGGCGGCCCGGTGCGAGCCGGTCGGCGGCTACGGACGGGTGGCGGCCGCACCGGTCGGCCGCGGCGACCGGATGGTGCTCGCGGTCCGGGACGACGCCGGCGACGTCCGGATGGCGATGGCCCAGGACGCCCCCCGGCCCTGGCAGCGCGGCCGGGTGTCGCACTCGGCGGCGGCCGGGGTCGCCCAGGACGCCGTCGGCCGCGCGGTGGTGGCCGTCCTCGGCACCGACGGCAGGCTGTACACGACCCGTCAGACCTCGGTCGGGCAGGGCGCGCTGTTCCGGGACTGGCGGGCGCCGGACACCACGGGGGACGCCCAGGGCGCTTCTTAAGGCGTGTCCCCCTGGGGCTCGCGCCGCGCCGCCGGACGCAGCAGGATGCGCCGGGAGACGAGGTAGGTGAACGGCACGGCGCACCCGGCCGCCACCAGCGGGGCCACCGCGCTGTCCATCCCCAGCCAGCTCACCAGCGCCACCAGTCCCACGCTCTGCACGACGTAGTTGGTCACCTGGGTCAGCGGGAAGAGCAGGAACTTCTTCCAGGTCGGGCGGGTGCGGTAGGTGAAGCGGGTGTTGAGGAGGAACGAGCCGACCGTGCTGAGGAGGAACCCGACGGTGTACGCCGCGAAGTACGGCAGCAGCCGGTGCAGCGGCAGGTAACAGGCGTAGAACGTCAGGGTGTTGATCCCGCCGACGACGACGAAGCGCAGCACCTCGCCGCCGGGGCCGGCCCCCGGCTGCCTCGGCCGCCCCGGCATCAGCGGGCCCGTGACCCGGCGGTGGCGTCCGCCGGATCGGGCACGGGGGCGTCGCTGTCCTCGACGGGGGCGTGGCTCTCCTTGACCAGGAAGTGCGGCCGCCGCTTCGCCTCGTAGTAGATCCGCCCGATGTACTCGCCGATCAGCCCGAGCATCACCATCTGCAACCCGCCCAGGCCGACGATGATCGCCACCAGCGTCACATAGCCGGGCGCGGTGACCCCGCCGACGACGGCCGCGCCGATGATCCACAGGGTGTAGAGCGCGGCGAGCGAGGCGAGGCCCAGCCCGGCGTAGATGGCCAGCCGCAGCGGGCGGCAGTTGAAGGAGAGCATGCCGTCGATGCCGTAGTTGACCAGCGAACCGAAGCGCCACTTGGTCTGGCCGGCCTCCCGGGCGGCGTTGCGGTAGTCGAACGTGACGGTGTCGAAGCCGATCCAGGAGAACAGGCCCTTGGAGAAGCGGTTGTACTCCGGCAGGGAGAGCAGCGCGTCCACGGCGGTGCGGGACAGCAGCCGGAAGTCGCCCACCCCGTCGGTGAGTTCCACCTCGACCCAGGTGTTGACGGCCCGGTAGTAGAGCCTGCTGAGCGCGGTCCGCAGCCGCCGGTCGCCGTCCCGGGTGCGCTTGGCGACGACCTGGTCGTGGCCGAGTTGGTAGAGGTCGAGCATCCTCTCGATCAGCTCGGGCGGATGCTGGAGGTCGGCGTCCATGAGGATCACCGCGTCGCCGGTGGCCGCCCGGAGGCCGGCCAGTATCGCCGGCTCCTTGCCGAAGTTGCGGCTGAAGGAGAGGTAGCGGGTGGTGCCGCGGTGCTGCTGGGCCAGGCCGCGCAGCCGGGCCAGGGTGCCGTCCACGCTCCCGTCGTCCACGTAGCACAGCTCGTACTCGACGGCGAGACGGTCCAGGACCGCGCGCACCGTCTCGTCGAAGCGGCTCAGCACGGCCTCTTCGTTGTAGCAGGGGACGACGACGGAGAGCTTCACGGGCGGGCCTCCTCGGTCGGGCGGAGCGGCGGGCGGCCCCGGCTCCGCAGACGCCCCCCGAACACGACCGCGGCCGGCACCAGCCCGGCCGCACCGCTCGCCACCAGCCCCGCGGCCAGGCCCGGCGGCCGGTACCCGCACGACAGCCGCCCGGCCCCGGAACCCAGCGGGACGGCCAGCAGCCCGGCGAACGACGACGGCGTCCGGCGCGGCCCGCCGTCCACCGAACAGCCCCACCCGGCCACCGCCGGCACCGCCAGCACCGCATGCCCCGCGCTGCCCGGCGGCAGTTCGGCCGCGAGTCCGTGGCCGCCCGCGGACAGCGCCCGCGGCCCCCGCAGGGCGGCCACCGCCGCGGTCAGCCGGTCGGGCGACAGACAGCCCAGGGCGTGCTCCGGGACCAGCTGGTGCGCCGGTCCCAGGAAGCGCAGCGTGACCGTGCCGTCGGTGGGCACCCGGCCCAGCACATGCGCCGGATTGGCGGTGGAGTCGTAGCTCCCGACGCCCTCCGCCCGCCCGCCCGGGCCGCTGACCAGGCCGGCGAACCAGGGGGCGTACCAGACCACGGTGCGGCCCGGGGTGCACCGCGCGGTGAAGGCGGCCCCGGCGCCGTTCGGTCCCGCGAGGGCCTGTGCCGCGGCCGGCAGCGGGGAGGGCGCCACCAGCCAGCCGCGGTGGCCGGCCATCCGTACCGCCGCCCCCGCGGTGGGGGTCAGCGCCGGCACCTCGTAGACGGCGGCGCCCAACACCCGCTCCTGGCGGGCGAAGACGGTGTCCGGGGCGGGCCCGCGGGGCAGGTCCCGCCGCACGGTCAGCAGCGGGGCCGGTCGGGCGTGGCGGGCGCGGTCGGGCGGCGCGGCCGGCAGGTAGCTGCTGACGGCCATCAGCGCCCGGCCCACCGGGTCCTCGAAGCTGAGCGTATGACGGCCCCTCATGTACCAGCCGGCGCCCAGGTCCCGCAGGGTGCGGGCGGTGGCCGCGGGCACATAGCTGCTGTAGTACGAGCCGCCCTCGCCGCCGATCAGCAGCGGGTCGTTGTTGGCGAACTCGTGCGGGCCGGGGTCGGTCCGCGAGCGCGGCCAGTCGGCGCGCGCGGCCAGCCCGTCCCGGGCCGCCAGCGACCACGGGTCCAGGGTGGGCTTGGGCCGGAACCAGTCGATCTTGTCGCGGACGGCCGTCACCGAGAACGCCGTGTACGCCGAGCCGAGCAGGACGGTGCCGGTCAGCGCGACGGTGACGGCGGTCCGCGGGCGGGTGCCGCGCGCGGCCGACAGCGCCACCAGCCCCAGCAGGGTCACCGTGCCGCCGCCGGCCACCAGGATCCAGGTCGAGGGCCCGACCGCGTCCTGGTCGCGGCTGAGCCACGCCAGCAGGGCGACCAGCGCCCCGCCCGCGAGGAGTTCACGCACCCGCGGGCGGTGCGCCAAGGCCAGCCAGGAGATCATCACCAGTACCCCGCTGAGCACGAACGCGGCGCGGTACGGGCTCCCGTTGGGCAGCGCGAAGCCGTGCCACAGCAGGATCGTCGGCTCCCAGACGAACGAGGCGGCGACCCCGACCGCCAGACCGCACCAGCCGATCCGCACCCGCGGCGGCACCGCGCGGACGAACGGGAAGGCGGCCACCAGCAGCAGCCCCAGGACCCCGACGAAGACATTGGGCGCCGCCACCTCGCCGTGGCCGCCGGGCAGCAGCTGCGCCATCTGGTACAGCGGCGACGGCCGTCCGCGGTAGTCGACCGGGGGCGCCGGCTGGGCGTCCCGGCTGGCGCTGTGGCTGACGGTCAGCACCGGCGCCACCAGCAGGATCCCGGTCACCGTCATCGACGCGGCCCGCGCCAGCACCCGCGACCGGGCGCGCGGTGGCCGACCGCCGTCCGCCAGCAGCCGGACGCCCAGCACCAGCGCCGTTGCGAGCGTCGCCATCGCGGCCGTGTAGAAGTTCCCCGCCCAGGCGAGGGCGACCAGCAGCACGCCCCGGACCCAGTGGGTGCGCCGCACGCACCAGTCCGCGGCGATCCCGAGCATCGGCAGCGCCACCAGCCCCCACATCCACATGGGGTCGGCGAACCCGTCGTTCAGCACCCAGGCGCACAGCCCGTACCCCACCGACAGCAGCGCCCGCAGCCAGCCGGAGCCCGGGTGCAGCCGTCCCAGGAGGACGGTCATCAGGGCGGCGCCGAGGCCGATGCTGAACAGGGTGACCAGGAAGACCGGGAGGTCGGCCAGCTCCCGGGGGAAGAGCCCGACCAGCCAGGAGAACGGGTTCATCAGATACGTGAAGAAGTCCGCGAGGAACGGCACCCCGTAGCCGCTGCTCCAGTTGAAGAGCAGGTCGCCGCTCGTGGTGCCGTGCATCAGGTCCCACAGCCGGGCGTGGAACGGCACGAACTGGTTGCCCAGGTCGTTGATGGCACGGGAGCGGGGGCCGAACGGGTAGCTGCCGTAAAGGGCCAGCGCCAGGCAGTACGCCCCGGTGGACAGGGTGGCCGCGAGACCGGGCGCGGCCAGTCGCCCAAGGGCCCCGCGGGTGCCCGCCGGGCGTTCACTTCCGGGAAGGGGCCGGGCAACCTCCTGGGGCCGGACCGCCTCTTGTGGGGTGGCGGGCGTCGGGGCCACCGGCACTCCTCCGCACTCGGCGAACGTACACCCAACGTTATATGTCTTAATAGTCCCTTTTGCTCTGCTGGACGCGGGGCTTTCGAGGGATTGCCGCGACCAATGATCGGAGGGCAGGGTGCCGATATCCGACGCCGCCAGGGGCCCGGCCGCTCACGGACCGGCCGGTACCACCCCGACCGTCTCCGTGATCGTCCCCGTCCACAACACCCGGCCCTACCTCCCGCGCAGCCTCGGCTCGGTCTTCGCCCAGACCCTCGACCCGGACCGGATCCAGATCATCGCGGTCGACGACGGCTCCACCGACGGCAGCGCCGAGTGGCTCGATGACCGGGCCCGCGACCACCCCCACCTGACGGTCGTCCACCAGCCGGCCTCCGGCGGCGCCGGCAAGCCCCGCAACGTCGGCCTGGAGCACGCCACCGGCGACTACGTCTTCTTCCTCGACTCCGACGACCACCTCGGCCCCGAAGCCCTGGACCGGCTCACCCGCATGGCCCAGACCCACGGCTCCGACATCGTCTACGGCCGCATCGTCGGCACCGACGGCCGCGCCGCCCCCGTCGACCTGCGCACCACCAGCCCCCGCGTCTCCCCCTTCCACTCGCCCGTCTACTGGACCCTGGCCGCCTACAAGCTCTTCCGCCGCGCCTTCCTCGAAGAGCACCGGCTGCGCTTCGTCGAGGGCCGCCTGCTCGCCGAGGACCTGCCCTTCGGCATCACCGCCCTGCTCCGCGCCGACACCGTCTCCGTCCTCGCCGACTACGACTGCTACTACCTCCACGGCCGCCCCGACGACAGCAACGCCAGCCGCCAGGACCTCGACTGGTGCGAGTACCTCGACTACATCGGCACCGTCCTCGCCCAGGTCGCCGCCGAGGTCCCACCCGGCCCCGACCGCGACGCCCTGATGGTCCGGCACTTCCACGGCGAGATCCTCATGCCCTTCGCCGCCCCCTACCTCGCCCGCGACCCGTCCGGCCGCCGGGCCATGGCCGCCGCCGCCCGCCCCCTCGTCGAGCGCTACCTCACCGACCGGGTACGGGCCGCCCTCCCGCCCCGCCTCCGACTGCGCGCCCACTGCCTGCACGCCGCCCTCGACGACGAACTGACCGCCGTCGTCCGCGCCGACACCGAGCATCGGCCCGGCCCCCCGCACATCGACCCCGACGGCCGCGTCTACGCCGCCTACCCCTACTTCCGCGACCCCGCCCGCGGCATCCCCGACACCTGCTACGACCTCACCGACCGACTCGCCCTGCGCCAGCGCCTCACCGGCTGCTCCTGGGCCGGCGGCGTACTCCACCTGCGCGGCACCGCCACCCTGCCGGGACTCGGCGGCGACACCGTCGAGGTGCTGCTGCGCTGCGCCGGCGCCGAACACCGCATACCGGCCCGGTACGACGGCGACACCTGGCGGGCCTCGGTCGACCCGGCCACCGCCGCCGGTGGCGGACCGCTCCCCGACGGCACCTGGGGATGCAAGATCGAGGTCACCGCAGCGGGCAGGGACGACACCGCCGTGCGCCGCGCGGCCTGGCTGGTCCCCGAGGACCGCGAGGACGCACCGGAACCCACCGCCTTCGTACCCCGCATCGTCGGCCGCGGCCCCGCCGGCCCGACCACCGCCGCCCTCTTCCGCTCCCGGCCGCACGGTCACCTGAACCTCGCCCTGGATCGCGACGCGGAGCACCACCCCCTCGGCGCCGACCTGCACGGCACCGCCACCACCGGCCGGACCGGCCGGACCACCCTCACCGCCCGCCTCACCCTGCCCGGCCGCCCCCTCGACGCCGGGCTGCGACTGCACCTCCACGACCGGACGGCCGGCCGCACCGTCGCCCTGCCCACCACCGTCGAACCCGGCGCCGCCGACCACTACACCGTCCGCGCCCGGCTGCGCGGCGCCCCGCCCGGCAGCTGGCAGGTGACCCTCCGCCTGACCGCCGGCCCGCTCCGGCACGACCTGACGGTCCGCACCCTCGACGGCCGGGCACCCCTGACCGTCACCACCCGCTGACCCCGGCGCCGCACCCGTGCACCGGCGGCACGGCAGGCGCATGCTGGTAGCAGCGGTTCCGGAGGTGATCACGATGCTCAAGACCGCTGTGGGATGGCATGTCGAGTTGGAATTCGAGGAGGACACCCATCGCACCCGCGCCGCCGCACTGGTAAGGCTCCCCGACGGAACCGAGGTGCGGGCACACGGGTACGCCAGCCGTCACCCGGCCGACTCCAACCAGCCGAGGGTCGGCGAGGAGGTCGCGGGAGCCAGAGCGCTCAACGAACTGGCGATGAAGCTGCTGACGAAGGCACACGACGAGATCGACGAGGCGTCCGGCCGGACGTCGCATCCGCTGACGACCTGAGCCGCAGCGCACCGGGCACCCCACCGCGGGCAACGACACCCGCGGGGCAGGGTGCCCGGCCATGACCGACCAGCCGCAGCCCCCGGCCCCTTCCGCCTTCCACCGGCGGCGGCCGGCGTCAGTCCTGCGGGACGGCGTCAGTCCTGCGGATGGTGGTGCCGCCACCCCGCCCACGCCGAGGTGATCATGTCGCGGACGTCGTGGTGCGCCTTCCAGCCCAGCTCGGCGGCGATCCGGTCGGCGGCCGCCACCACCCGGGCCGGGTCACCGGGCCGGCGCGGCGTCACCTCCGGCACCACCCCCGTATGCCCGGTGAGCTCCGCGATCAGGTCGATCAACTCCCGTACGGAGACGCCCTCGCCGCGGCCGATGTTCAGCGTCAGATCGCGCACCGGCCCGGGCTCGGCGAGCTTGCGGGCCGCCGCCACATGGGCGTCCGCGAGGTCCGCGACATGGATGTAGTCACGGATGCAGGTGCCGTCGGGGGTGTCGTAGTCATCACCGAAGATCCGCGGCGCGGCGCCCTCCGAGAGCCGCTCGAACACCATCGGCACGATGTTGAACACACCGGTGTCCGCGAGCTCCGGGGTGGCTGCGCCGGCCACGTTGAAGTAGCGCAGGCAGGCCGTGGAGATCCCGTGGGCCTTCCCCGCCGCACGGGACATCCACTCACCGATGAGCTTGGTCTCCCCGTACGGGTTGATCGGCGCGCACGGCGTGTCCTCGGTGACCAGGTCGACGTCCGGCATGCCGTACACGGCCGCCGACGAGGAGAACACCAGCCGGCCCACGCCGCCCGCCGCCATCGCCTCCAACAGCGTCTGGAGCCCGTGCACGTTCTCGCGGTAGTACCGCAGCGGCATCTCCACCGACTCGCCGACCTGCTTCTTCGCCGCCAGGTGCACCACGTCCGTGACGCCGTGCCCGGCGATCGTCGCGTCGAGCAGCGTGCGGTCGAGGGTCGAGCCGACGACCAGCGGTACGCCTTCGGGGATCCGGGCGGCCACCCCCGTCGTCAGGTCGTCGAGCACCACGACCTGCTCGCCGGCTTGCCGAAGGGCCCGTACGACATGGGCGCCGATGTAGCCGGCACCACCCGTGATCAAGTAAGACATAACGCCAATCCTAGGCTCGGGGTCGGACAGTCGAGGAGTCGCCGCTCAGCGACGCAGCCGGCGGGCGGCGATGCGCCACACGCTGCGCAGACCGGAGGCGACCCGCAGGGAGAGCGCACCGCCGGTGGTGGCGTAGGGCTGCACCAGCAGCACGGCGTGCCGCCGGCTGGGCAGCACCCGGCGGCGCAGGCCCGGCCCGGTGGCCCGCAGCGCGGCCCGGAACCCGGCACCGTCGGCGCAGTTGACCTCGGCCATCACGTCCCACGGCTCGGGGTCGGCCGAGCCGCCGGGCTCGGCCAGCGCCGCTATGTCCAACACCACCTCGGCGGTCCAGCAGGCCGCCGGGCCGGCACCGTCCGGGGCCGGCGAGAGGGCCGCGGTGTGCACCGGGCCCCGGTGGTCGTCACGGCGGCGGTGCAGCTCGACGTCGATGCTCTGCGGACCGGCCGCGGCCAGCCGCCCGTACAGATCGTGCACCCGCAGCCGCAGCACACTGCGGCCGGTGGCGGCCGGCTCCGCGTCGACGGTCACCGGCAGCCGGTGCAGCGGCTTGCTGTCGAGGTCCTCCAGCTCCACGCCCGGCAGGTCCGCGGACCACACCGCGCGGCCGTCCGCCTCCGCGTACGGCGGCAGCAGCCGACCCGGGCGGGCCGCCAGCTGGGTGAGCCGGTCCAGGTCACGCGGGGCGGGCGAGGCCAGCACCACCCGCGCCAGCCACCGGGCGGGCGCCCGGGCCGCCCGCAGCGCGGACTCGTCGAACTCGGCCAGGTAGTCACGGGTCAGCCGCCACCACTCGGCGCGGTAGTCGGCACCGCGGGTGTGCAGCTCCCGCACGTACATCCGCAGATCGTGGTCGAGGAACTTGGTGGCCGCGGCATCCGCCAGCGCCTTCTGCCCGGCGTCCAGGAAGATCCGCACACTGGCCCGGTGCGCCTCGATCCGCGCCTGCCAGTTGGTGACGTCCTTGCGGTCCAGGGAGATCGACTGCTTGGCGGCCGAGCGCCGCACATGCCAGATGTAGACGCTGTCGGGGACCGTCACGATGCGCGGCGCGGCCGCCAGCACCCGGGCGGTGAAGACGAAGTCCTCGTAGGTGTAGCGGCCCTCGGGGAAGGTGATCCGGTGCTCGGCCAGGAACGCCCGGTCGTAGAGCTTGTTGACGCAGAGGGTGTCCCGCACCAGGGCGGCGCTGGACTCGGCGGAGTCGTACACCGCCGGCTCCCGGTAGAGCGCCGGCTGCCAGGGCACGTCCCGCTGCGCGGGAAGCTCCCGGCGCACGCAGGCGCCCGCCGCGACCGGCGCGTCGTGCTCCAGCGCGGCGTCCAGCAGCGCCCGCACCGCGCCCGGCGGCAGCACGTCGTCGCTGTCCAGGAACATCACGAAGCGGCCGGTGGCGGCGCGCAGCCCGTCGTTGCGCGGGGTGCCGCAGCCACCGCTGTTCTCGTCGCGGTGCAGGACCCGCAGTCGCGGCTCGTCACGGGCGAGGGCGTCCAGAGCGGCGCCGGTGCCGTCGGTGGAGGCGTCGTTCACCGCGATCACCTCGGTGACCGTCTCCGCGGACGTCTCCTGCGCGAGTGCGGAGCGCACCGCATCGCCGACATGGACGGCATCGTTGAAGGCGATGACGACGATGCTGACCTGCGCGGATGGCGTGATGGTGGGCCCCGGCAGTGGCTCTAGGGCTTCTTTCACAGTCACTAAATCTACATTTCGTGTCGACAGCATCTCTTGGCACGAGCGGGCTCCGAACCCGTATCCGATGGGTCAGAGGGCGAAACCCGCCGTGCGGTTGCACCCGTCCTCCCCGGTTTTCCGCCTCTTGCCGTCTTCTTACCGGGCGGACGCCGGGGCTCGGGTGTGCAGGAGCCCGTGAGGACGCCCGCACATGCTGTAACGACGCGAGGGGCGTGCGATGCCGATCCGTACGCCATCACCTTCCGGCGGACCACACCGCGCACCCCTCCCCCCGCCTCACCGCTCCATCAGATCCGCCACCCGGCCCGCCGCCCCGCCGTCGTCCCGGTGGCAGAACACCTCCCGGAAGTCCGCGTACGCCTCCGCACTCGCCGCCGCGACGGCGTCCACCTCGCCCAGCGCCTCGATCAACTCGCCCGTCGACGTCAGCAGCGGCCCCGGCACCCGCGCCTCGAAATCCAGGGTGAAACCCCGCAGGGCGTCGCGGTAGTGCGACAGATCAGGGGTGAGGAACAACATCGGGCGGCCGGTGTTCGCGAAGTCGGCGGCCAGCGACGAATAGTCGGTGACCAGCACGTCCGCCGCCAACAGCAGCTCGGTGGCGTCCGGGTGCGCCGACACGTCCACCGCGAACGGCGCATGGTGGCCCGGCAACCGGTCGGCGACCAGCGGATGCCCCCGCACCAGCAGCACATGGTCGTCCGCCAACTCCCGCCGCGCCAGGTCCAGATCGAGCGGCAGATGCAGCCGCTGGTGACGCGCGTCGTACGCCCGGTCGTCCCGCGGCGTCGGCGCGTACAGCACCACCTTCTTCCCCGGTTCGACACCCAGCCGGTCCCGCACCGCGGCCGCCCGCACCGCACGGTCCGCGGCGAACAGCGCATCGGTCCGCGGCAGCCCGGTCTCCACCAGCCGCCCCGAGTAGCCCAACGCCGAGCGCAACACCGGCGTGCTGTGCGCATTCGGCGACAGCAGCACGCTCCACTGCCGACTCACCCGCGGCCGCGGCGCCAGATGCGCCAGCCCCGCACAGAGCGTGCCCGCCAGATCGGCACCGATCCGCTTCAGCGGAGTGCCGTGCCACGTCTGGATCGTGCGCTGCCCCCCGCGCCGGGTGAACCACGACGGCAGATGGGTGTTGGTCACCACCCAGCGGCTGTGCGCCAACGCCCCGTGCCACTCGGCGCTGCCCACCACCACCGCCCGGACCGTGTCCGGCACCGCGGTCTGCGCATCCCGCACCGCCCACAGGTGCTCCACGTCCATCCCCCGCCGCACCAGCTCCTCGTGCACCGCCCGCGGCGAGTCCCCGTACGCCCGCCCCCCGAAACTGCTGTACAGCACCGTGTCCCGCAACGGACGCGAGCGGTGCAACGGATAGTGCTGCTCACGCAGCAACCGGCGCCGGTACGGCCCCCGGTCGCTGGCCGGCACCGCCGGCCCCGCCACCACCACCGCCTCGTCGACCCGGTGCCGGTCGACGGCCACCGGCTTGCCGCCGACCGTACGGCGGGCCTGCAGCCCGTTCAGTACCGCCGGCGCGAGGCGGACCGGGGCGTCCGCCGCCGAGCCCGGCACCCCCCGCTCCCGCAGATGCACCGTCCACCGGCCCTCCCGCAGCGGCACCGGCCCGGCCAACGACGGCAGCGCCCCCAACGGCAACACGCCGTGGAACCGGCCCTCGTCGTGCGTGGTGACGAAGGTCAACTCCGCGGCGTGCGCGCTGTCCTTGAGGACCAGCTCGGTGGCGTGCGGCGCCGCGTCCGGCAGCCGGCCCGCCACCGACAGCGACCCGTCCGACCGCCACACCACCCGGTCCAGATACGGCTGCGGGGTCCGGTCGTGCAGGACCAGGTCCCCGCCCGGCGTGGCCGCCACCACCAGCTCACGGCCGTGCGACAGCGGATACGCCACCGGCACCAGCCCGGGATCACAGGCGATCGGGTCGCACCGCCCGTCCGGCAAGACCAGCTCCGGCACCCAGCTCTCGGTGTGCACCGGCCCGATCGCCGAGGGCGCCCCGTCCCGCGGGGGCCGGGCCGCGGCCACCGCGTCCAACCGCACCCGGAACGTCAGATGCCCCGGCGCGACCGCCACCACATCCGGCGTGACCGGGCCGGTCTCCACCGGGAACGACACCACCGTGCCCGTCCCCTGGTGGGTCAGCCGCAGCGCCGTCGGCGCCGCCCCCGGCGCGGTCACCGTGACGTCCAACGCCCCGGCCGCCGCCGCACGGTGCCCGGCCAACCACCGGGTACGCCGGGACACCGACAGCCGCAGCCGCCCCTCCGGGTACCACGGTGTGATCCGCACACCCTCCCCGGCGCCTTCGCCGGCGCCCTCCCCGGCCACCTCGTGCGCCAACGGAGCGGCACCCGAACCGGACTCCGCCGCGCCCAGCGCCGCGGCCCGCACCACACCCGCCGAGGCGAGCACCACCCCCACCCGCCAGTCGCCCTCCTCCCAACGCCCCGCCCTGCGCAGCCGCGCCGGATCGACCCGCACCCGGAAACCCGCCCAGTCGTAACAGTGCTGCTCCTGACCCGAGTCGGCGGTCGCCTCCGGCAGCAACAACGGCCGCAACGGCAGCAGGATCCGGCGCCGGCCGCACGACAGCACCAACGTCCGCAGATAGCCGTGCCGGTGCGCCGCAGGCAGATTGCGCAGGTACGCATAGCCGCGCAGCAGCAGCGCCCCGTCCCGCCACACCGCTTCGAGCACCTTCGCCCGCACCGGGAAGTCACCACGCTCCAGCCGCACCACCCCCGGCGGCAGCTCAAGCGGCGGACTCAGCGGCAGCACCGCCCGCTTCCGCAGCGGCGGCCCGGCCACCGCGAACCCGGCCGGATTGCGCGCCTCGTGCCCGAGCAGCGCCAGCAGATCCGCCATCCGCCCGGCACGGACCAGATACCAGCGCATCCGCAACTCCACCGGGAGCCCGCGCAGCACCCGGGGATCGACACCGGCGAGGAAACCGCGGGCACAGTCCAGGAACGCGGTCCGCGCCTCCGGAGCCGCCACCGGCAGCCCCTCCACCAGATCGAGCAGCCCCTCCACCAACTGCGACCGGTCGTAGTCGCGCTGATACGCATGCAGATGAGACCGCGCCGGGTCCCCGAGGAAACGACGGACGCCGTCCACCGCCGCGAACCGGTCCCGTACGCCCTGCGCATCGGTGCGCCGGTACCGGCCGGGCCCCTCCGGCAGCCGCCAGTAGCAGACGTGCTCATGCAGCACGTCGACCGTCCTGGCCAGGAAGTGCGCCGGCAGCGTCACCGCCCCGTCATCGCACAACTCGCCCTCGGGAAAAGCGAGTTCATGACGGTCCCAGAACGCCCGGCGGAAGACCTTGTTCCGCGCGAAGTCGTCGGACAGCAGCGTCAGGTCCTCGGTGATGTGGGTGCGCAGCGCCGTCCCGTACGTCGCCGGGTGACGCGCGGACTGGCTCCGGCCGGCCGCACCCAGCCGGTAGACGTTGCCGGTCGCCAGATCCGAACCGGATGCCTCCAACAGCCCCACCAGATCCTCGTACGCACGCGGCAACAGCACGTCGTCCGTATCGAGGAACGCCAGATAGGCGGTGTGCGGATAGGCGTGCCGGGCACCGGCGTTGCGGACCGCACCACAGCCGGCGGCCGCACCGCCTCCCGGCAGACGGACGATCCGGAACCGCGGATCACGCTCGGCGAACCGGTGCGCAACGGCCGCGGCAGCGCCCCCCGCCCCCGCGCCGCCCGCCCCGGGCTCTCTGTCCACCATCACCACATCCAGCTCGGTCAGCGTCTGCGCCGCCACCGACTCCAGGCACTCCTCCACATTCCGCTCGGACCCCTCGGTGCGATGCGCCGGGATGACGACGGTGAGTCGAGGCTTCATACGCGGACCACGCCTTTCGGGACGGGCGATGCACAAGACCGGTCCCTTCAACTCACCCATCGGCGGCACGGTCACCGGATCTGCGCTGAAAGGGTGAGCGCACCGTCGACACCACGTGCTCGGACGGTTACGTTCAGTAGGGAACGTCGGCGCGCCACGACGCCGGGCCGCACCCGATGCCGTAGACCCGTTGCACAGCGTTGTGGCGCCCCGTGCGCCGAGTCCCAGGGAAGGTGACCGCGTCCCGATGCCCGGCCGAACCGACAGCTCCGCCGCCACCGACAGCACCGACACCCCACCACCCGACCGCGACCCCCGGACCGCCGAAGCCGCCTGCCCCACCGGCACCGCCCCGGCCGCCTCCACCGTCCGGCTACCGGCCGACGAGACCCGCCGCGGCCCGGCCCGACTGCTGCCCGCCCGCACCCCCTACCGCCGCCAACTACGACGGATCGGCGCCGGAGCGGTCCTGGAGATCGGCTGCGGGGACGGCGACACCCTCGCCGGCTGCGCACCCGGCAGCGTCGGCATCGACCACGACCCGCAGTCCGTGGCACGCTGCCGGGCCCGCGGCCTGACCGCCTACACCCCCGATGCCTTCCTCGCCGGCCCGCACGCCCGACCCTGCGCCTTCGACGCCCTGCTGACCGCGCACGTCCTGGAGCACCTCGACGACGAACAGGTCGAAGGCCTCCTACGGGCCTACGTCCGCTACGTCCGCCCCGGCGGCGGGGTACTGCTGATCACCCCGCAGGAGGCCGGACACCGCGCCGGCCCGGCCCCCGTCCGCTTCACCGACTTCGCCCTGCTGCGCGCCTTCGCCGAATCCGCCGGCCTGCGCGTCCGGCGCACCTACTCCGCACCGCTGCCGCGGCCCGCCGGGATGCTGCTGCGCTCCAACGTGTTCGTCCTGGTCGGGCAGGTGCCCCGGTGAGCGGTGCCGGCGCGCGGACCGGGCCCCGCCGCACCGCCCGGCCCACGTCCGCCGGCCTCAGCGCGCCCGGGCCCGCTTCCGGGCCCGGACGATCGCCCGCGTGACGATCGGCGGCAGCACGTCCAGCGCGACCTTGCGCACCGTGCCGCGGGTCGGCACCGGCGGGCGCGACACCGGCCGGGCCGCGCCCGCCCGGGGGGCCTGCGGCGTCGCCGGGCGGGCGGGACGGGGTGCGGGCTGGTGGCGCGAGAGCGGGTGCGCGGGCTCCTTGGCACCCTTGGCGCTCAGCCGGATCAGCGGGGCGTCATTGACGTACTGCACCTCGTGCCAGACGTCCCCACGAGCCTTGATCCACTCCACCAGCGCCTTCTGTACCGGCTCGGGATCACCCCAGGTCCCGTAGAACTTGGTGCCCGTGATGCAGATGGGGCGCAGGCCCTCGTTCGCCACGGCCTGCCAGGTCGCGGCTGCCACCCCCGGACAGTGCTCGGCGCGGTAGTCGTCCAGCACCACCACACCCGCGTCGGTGAGCAGCTCCCGCACCGCGAGGATGTCGCCGTGCACATGCTCGTACAGATGCGAGGCGTCGATGTGGGCGAAGCGCACCGAACCCTTCTCGACGTGCTCGCTGACGAGCGCACTCAGGCCCTGCACGATGGTCGGCAACTCATCGTGGAACGAGAGGTAGTTGGCCTCGAACGCGCGGCGGGTCAAGGTCGCGTAGGACTTCTTCATCTCCTTCGAGTTGGAGGCGTCCTCCGCGGGGGAGTCGAAGAGATCGCAGACCGTGAAGCGCTCGTCGGGGCGCCGCCGCGCACCCAGGAAGATCGCGCTCTTGCCCATGTACGCGCCCAGCTCCAGCAGATCACCCGGCTCGGAGCGCTCCTGCTGATGTGCCAGGAACCAGTCGAAGAGCAACTGATCGGCGGTGAAGAACCAGCCTTTGACCTCGGACAGCCGGGTGGGGCGCGGGAGCTGTTCGGCACTCTGGTCTGCGATGGGGGCAGTCATGTGCGGTCCGTCTCCAGACGGTCGGGAACGTAGGGCGGTACGCGATGCAAAAGGTGAGGTGATGCTCGCGAAACGTGCGAAATGTGCAGTTATGGATGCGCCCGGCAGCACGGCCGCAGCACACGGGCGCGGCCCCCGCAGGAGCCGAGGCACCCTCGCCCGACCCGGTACCGGTCGAACGCCGTTACGCAGTCTCCACGACCACGCGCCGACGCACCATGGGTTTCGCGGCAGTGACCGACATCGTAGGGGGACGGACATGAACGGGAGATAACAACGCGGACCCCGGTATCAGGCCCCACCCAGACGTCACACGGCCCTCACCCCGAGTCCATGTGGGCCGCACACGGGCCGCACGTGAGCCGGACACGGGCCGCACGCGGGCACCCCCTCCGGGGCGCCGGTGCCCGTGCCCGCGGGGGCCGCGCCCTCACCTCACTTCACCGCACCGGCCATCACACCCGACACGAACTGACGCTGGAACGCGAAGAACACGATCAGCGGCACCACCATCGACAGGAACGCCCCCGGCGCCAGCACATCGATGTTGTTCCCGAACTGCCGCACCTCCTGCTGCAACGCCACGGTGATCGGCGGACTCCCGCTGTCCGCGAAGATCAACGCCACCAGCATGTCGTTCCACACCCACAGGAACTGGAAGATCCCCAACGAGGCGATCGCCGGCCCACCCAACGGCATCACCACCCGAGTGAACAACCGCACCTCACCCGCCCCGTCCAACCGCGCCGCCTCCAACAACTCCCGCGGAATCTCGGCAAAGAAATTCCGCAGCAGAAACACCGCAAAAGGCAGCCCGAACGCCGTATGGAACAGAATCACCCCGGCCGTCGTCTCGAAGAGCCCCACCGCCCCGAACAACTTCGCCACCGGAATCAACGCCACCTGCACCGGAACCACCAGCAGGCCCACTACCGCCAGGAACCAGCCGTCACGGCCCGGAAAGTCCAGCCACGCGAACGCATAACCGGCCAACGACCCGATCACCACCACCAGCACCGTCGCAGGCACCGTGATCTCCGCGGTCGTCAGCAGCGAACCCATCACCTTCCCGTTCGACAACAACTGAGCGTAGTTGTCGAAGGTGATCTGCGCCGGCTTCCCCAAAACCTGCCACCAACCGGACTCGGCGATCTGCGCCGGACTCCGCAACGACGACAGCAACAAGCCCACCGACGGCATCAACCAGAACAACGCCACCAGCAGCAGGAAAACCCGCACCGCACCGCCACCGGTCCGCGCCGCAATCCGCGCCGCCAGCGAAGCCCGGGCACCCGACACGCCCCGTGCGCCACGGCCCTCGACCGCCACGTCACCGTCCACGGCCGTCATCGGCGACGCTCCTTCCGCAGGCGCCGGAGATTCACATACATCACCGGCATCACCAGTAGCAGCAAGAACACGGCAATCGCACTGCCCAGCCCCTCATCGACATCCGTACCGAACGACGACTGGAACAACTGCAGAGCCAACACATTCGCCGACCGCAGACTGGAACCCGGCGCAATGATGTAGACCAAGTCGAAGATCTTCAACACGTTGATCATCAACGTGACCAGCACGACCACCAGAACCGGCGCCAGCAGCGGCACCGTGATCCGACGGAAGACCTGCCACTCCCCGGCCCCGTCCACCCGCGCCGCCTCCAACAACTCTCGTGGCACCCCCGCCAGACCCGCCGCGATCAACACCATGGCGAAACCCGCCCACATCCACACATACGAGCCGATGATGGCCGGCGTGACCAACGCCGGACCGAGCCAATCGACACCGCGATACGCCTCCGCGAAATTCGACCCCGGAAGCCGCAACCGCGCCCCCGCCGCCTGCTTCGCCGGCAGCGCATACGTCCCGTCGGCCGCGGTCACCGCCGACGCCACCACCACCCCGCCCCGCACCGCCTCGACCCGCACCCCCGCCAGCGCCCTCTCACCGGCGTCGACCACATTCGGCCGCCCCCCACCACCACGGGTGAAGTCCAGCCACACGGTGCCGGAGACCTCCCCCGGCCGCGGCCGCGCCACCACCGCCGCCCGCGCACCCCGCACATCGTCCTGCTGCACCGCAACCAACGGCAGACCGACGAACGACCCCGCCCGCACCACCGACCGGGTGGTGAACCCACCCCCACCCGACGCCCGCAGCTCGGCACGCGGCCGCGGCTTGGCACCGGGAAACGGCGCCGGATCCGCGAACGTGTCATGCACCGAAACCCACACCGCATTGGCCACACCACGCTGCGGATCCTGGTCGTACACCAACCGGAAAATGATCCCCGCCGCCAGCATCGAAATCGCCATCGGCATGAAGACGACCAACTTGAACGCGGTGCCCCACCGAACCCGCTCCGTCAACACCGCAAAGATCAATCCCAGCGCCGTCGACACCGTCGGCGCCACCACCACCCACACGACGTTGTTCTTCAACGCCGTCCGGATCGCGTCGTCCGAAAACAACTCCCCGTAATTCCCCAGTCCCACGAACCCGCTGCCCGACGCATCGAACAGACTGCGATAGACGGAGAACACGATCGGATAGACCACCAACGCCCCGAGCAACACCAACGCCGGCAACAGAAACACCGCCGCAGCCCACGCCCGGCCACCCGTCACACCCCCACGCACCCGCCCCCGGCCACCGCCCGCACCCCCACCGGACCGACCACTCGACCGGCCACCTAAACGGCCACCGAACCGGCCGCCGAAACGGGCGTGGGAATCCCCCCTGCCATTCCTACTGCCATTCCCATTGCCAAGCCCATCGTCGTGTCCATTGTCATGCCCATCGACAGGACTGGCCCCTGCATCGCTCATCGTGACGAACCCCCGGTCCCGGTCGAAGCGATCGACGACGGCATTCGGCGGCAGGCGCTCAGCGCCCGAACGACCGCACCGCGTCCTTCTCCAACCTGGCCTGCGTCCGCGCGACGTCCTTCGGGTTCTTCAGGAAGTCCTGTAGGTCCTTCCACTCACCCTGCCCCGGCTTCCCACCGAACGACGCCGGTGCCTGATCGGACATGTCGAAGCGGAAATCATCCCCCGCCCCGATCAACGCCTTCGCGATCTTCCGCATCACACCATCCGCATAGGCAGCCTGATCCAGCTCCTTGTTCGGCGAAATGAAACCGCCGGCCTGCGCCCAGATCCTGGCCGCGTCGGTCGACGCCAAAAACGTCAGCAGCGCCTGCGCCGCCTTGCCGTCCTTCAAGGCCACCGCCACATCTCCGCCGGTCACCACGGGAGACTTCGCCCCCACCGCCGGAAACGGGAACACCTTCGCATCCGTACCGACCTTGGCCTTGGTCTGGGAAATGTTCGCCGCCGCAAAATCGGCCGACGAGACCATCGCAGCCTTCGGGGAATCACCCCCGCTGAACGTCTGCGTCACCGACGTCGGGAAATCCGTCTGCAACGCCCCCGCATTCCCGCCGACGAGCAGATCCTTACGCCCGAACAGCTCCCCGAGCGTCGTCAGCGCCTGCCGGACCGAAGGATCCGTCCACGCGATCTCATGCCGCGCCAACCGGTCGTACTTCTCCGGCCCCGCCTGCGAGAGATAGACGTTCTCGAACCAGTCGGTCAGCGTCCAACCGTCCGCACCCCCCACCGAAACCGGCTCCACACCCGAATCGGAGACCGTCTGCGCCGCCTTGAGGAAGTCCTTCCAGGTCTTGGGCTCACCGACCCCCGCACTCTCGAACGCCTTGGCGTTGTACCAGACCAACGACTTGTTGCTGGCCTTGAAGTACACGCCGTACTCGGTGCCCTTATGAGCCCCCAGATCCTGCCAACCCTTGCTGTAGTCCTTGGCCAACTGCGCCTTGGCGGAAGGGCCGAGCGGCTTCAACCAGCCCTTCTCCGCGAACTCATTGAGCACTCCCACCTGTTGGAGCATCGCCACATCCGGCGGACCCCCACCGGCGATCTTCGACCCGATGAACCCGGCCATGTCGTCACCACTGGGCACGAAGTCGACCTTGGCACCGGTCCGCCGCTCGAACTCGTCCAGCACCTTGACGAAGTTCTCCCGCTCCGCCCCCGTCCACACCGCCGTGACCTGCAATTTCTGGCCACCCAACGCTGGCAGCCGCACCGTGGGCGCGGCACCCCCATCCTTCCCGCCGTCGCCCCCACCGTCCTTCGTGTCCTTCGCCCCCCCGCCCCCACACGCCCCCAACGCCAGCGCCAGCACCGCGACTCCCGCCACCGCGGTCACGCCCCGCCGCCCACCCACACGCCGCCCACCCACACGACCGAACCCGTTGACACGGTCGATTCCCGTGCCCCGTCCCGCCCTGCGATCGAGTCCTCTGCGCATCCCCGTAACCCCTCGTCGTAGCCCCTTGTCACTGCGCCTGCCACGCACCGGCGGCGCTGGTGCTCGTCCGTGTACGCGCGCTCGCACTTGCTCTGTCCGGCGCTGCCGTGCCGTCCGACGCTGCCGTGCTGTCGCGCTGTCCGGTGGTGGTGATGCGCTGTGCGCTGTCCCGGTGTGCCGTGCTGTCGTGCTGTCCGGTGGTGGTGTGCTGTCGCGCTGTGCGCTCTTCCGGTGGTGGTTCGGTGCTGCCGCGCCGCTGCACCTGACCGCAGCAGCCCGACACCGGCCCGCCCGGCTGCTCCCAAGAGCAGCGGCGCCACCTACGGCCGTGCTGTAGGCCGTGCCACCAGGGCGTACTGCTAGGGCGGGCTGCTAGGTCGTGCTCGCGGGGCCCGCTCGACCACCGCGCTCAGAACCCTGCTGCTGAGCGGTGATGCCCGCCCTCGTGTCAGCGCCGTTCAGATTCCTTCAGAGTCGTGCAGCGCCGTTCAGTGTCGTTCGATCTGCCGTTCGGAGCGCCGTTCCGAGTAACGTTCCCGAATAACGTTCGGTGTGCTTGCCCGGTGCCTTCCTGGTGCCTGCCTGGTACCTGCCTGCGCCCTCACGTGCCATCCGGTGTCCGACAGGTCCCACCCGGTGTCCGTCCCGGTGTCCGTCAGGTCTACGCCCTGCCCACAACCTCCGCAATACCGCGTCCGGCGCCAACTCACCTTTCGTGATGCGGCTGTTACGGGCGCGCCACACGACATCGAGCTCGGCCCGGTCGGCGCGTACGCCCCGGCCTGCACTCACACCACAGCCGGAGCCACGCCCGTCCGGCCCTCACGCCAGAAGCGGGGGCGCGCTCACACCAGAGCTCACACCAGAGGCGGGGCGGGTGGGGCGTCCGAGGACTGGGCGGCTCGTTGCAGGGCGCTGGCCAGGAGGGCGAGGTCCGTCGGGCCGTTGCCCAACTCGCGCAGTGGGCGCCGGGCCGGGGGATCGCCCATCCGCTGCCACTCCAGGGGGACGACCGTCGGGCGCAGCGTGGAGGTGCGAGGTATCCGGCCGGTGACCCGGCCTGCCTGGAACGGTGTCGTGGAGCCGTCCGCCGCGCGGTGCAGTCGGCCGCGGCCGGTCGGCACCGGCTCGGACGGGTCGGTGGTCGTGCCCAACTCGACGCGCAGGCCGGCCCGTTCGTTGGTCGCCGTCTCTGCCGTGCGGTCCGGGTGGCCGGTGGCGGCTATCAGGTGGACACCGAGTGCTGCTCCGTCCCGGGCCACGGCCTCAAGCGCACGGACGACCGAGCCGGCGGCCGGGCGGCCCGGGCTGCCGAGTGCCGGGGCGACCAGGGCGTCGAAGTCGTCGACCAGGACGAACAGGCGGGGCATGGGGGCGGCGGCCGGGGTAGGGCTGCCCTCGGTGCCGTGGGGGGCCGGTTGGTCGGGGGCTGGTTGACCGTGGGCGTGGGTGGGGGAGGGGGCGTGGGTGGGACGGGTGTAGGGGGTTTCTTGGGGGGTGGGGGAGGCGTGGTGGTTCTCGGGGGTGTCGGTGGGGGGTGTGGTGCGTGCGCGGAGGCGCAGTGTGCCGGTGGTTGACGGGTCTGCCGGGGTGCCGCCTGCCTCCTCCTTGTTACGGCAACGATTACGGAGAGTGATTTGTTCCTGCGCTGTGTCACCGTTTTCGGTGGAGCGGCGCGGCGCGATGATCTGCGGTGCCGGGAGGTGCTTGGCGCGCCATTCGGCGAAGGGGGTGCCGGCGAGTATTTCGGCGCGGCGCTTCAGTTCGGAGGACAGGGCCTGGGCGAACTCCCGCATGCGCATCGGGTCGGAGGCCGCCAGGTAGGTCGTGACGTGCGGGAGGTCGGTGCACATCCGCAGGCCTTCGCCGCGCTCGCTGCCGCCGCCGTCGACCAGCACCAGGGACAGCAGGTCGGGCCGGTCCGCGGCGGCCAGGGAAGCGGCCAGCGAGCGGAGCAGTTCGGTCTTGCCGGTGGCCGGTGCGCCTTCCAGGAGGAGGTGTGTGCCGTCGGCGGCGAGGTCGGCGCACAGGGGGCCGTGGGGTCCGGCGCCGAGGACCGCGGGGGCGCCGGGCTGGTCGGTGTCCAGTGCGGCGGCCCAACGGGCCATCAGGGACGCGGGGGTGGCGCGGGCCAGTCCCAGTTCGTCGAGCAGTCGGGCCGATTCGGGCAGCGGGGCGGCGGTGCGGTGCGCCGGGCCGCCGGCCGTGGTGGTGTCGGCCTCGCGCAGTGGTGCCAGTGCTCGGGCGAAGCGTTCGGCCCAGGCGGCGGAGACCGCGTCGACCGTCGCCACCGTGCCGTTCGGCCCGGAGCCGGGGTGGACGACGCGCAGCGCGGTGGCGACGTCGCCGCTGAGTACGGCCACCGCCCCGCATTCGCCGAAGGCGGGTGAGGCGGTGCGGGCCGCCTCGTAGGTGGCGGCCAGGGGGAAGGAGGGCGAGGCGGCCGGGGTCTCCGCCAGGCACAGGAGGTGGATGCCGACCGCCGGGCCGCCCGCTGCGAGTCGGGCGGTGGTTTCGCGCAGTGCGGAGGAGCCGGGGTCGCCGTCCACGATGACGAGGGTGTGGGGGCCTTGGTGGTGGGCCGCGGCGGCGGCGACCTCGGTGCGGTCGGCGCTGGCCCAGCCGGGGCCCAGCGGGCCGTCGTCGAGTCGCCGGACGAGTTCGGTGGTGCGGGCCGTGGCCTGATCCTTGTCGTAGGCCAGCAGCAGGCGGCAGTCCTGGCCGCGGGCCGGGCGGACGTGCGGCAGCCAGCCGAGCCAGGACCAGTCCGCCACCCGGTCCCCAGTGCTGCGTGCCCGGTCGGTGCTGATCAGCACCATGTCGAGGGTGTGGGGGGAGTGCAGGGCGGCGAGCTGGGCGATGGCGGACCGGGCCAGCCCGGCGAGTCGGGTGCGGGGGCCGGCCAGGCCGAGGGAGCCGACCTGGCGCAGTTCGACGGCGATCGGTACGGCGGCCCGGCCGCCGGCCCGGCTGGCGGTCCCCAGGCGGACGGTCAGGGCGTCGGGGTGGTCCTGGCCGCGTTCCCAGAGGCGGGGGCCGGGGCCGAGTGCGGTGAGCAGGATCGTGGCGGCGTCCGGCCATCGTTCGTCCGCGGCGGGTCCGGTGGCCGGGCCGGCGGGTGCGTCACCGGGGGCGCCGGCCGGGGCGGCGGCGGTGCCGGCCGGTTGGTGGTCGGTGGTGGGTGCGGTGCGGTCCTCGTAGGGCCGTTCGGCGGCGGGCCGGCCGCCGGTCAGACGCCGGGCCCAGGCGCCGATTCCGCCGCGCCGCCCGGCCTTTCTGGGTGCCTCGTCGGCGGGTGCGTCGTCGGCCGGGGCGAGGGACTGCTGGCCGCCGTGCGTCCGGTCCGTGGCGCCGGTCGGGGCTCCGTAGGCGTGTTCGTCGCGGACGCCGGGGGCGAAGCCGGTCGGAGGGAGGTCGGCTTCCGGGGCGCGGTCGAGGCCGTGCCCGTAGCCGTGGGCGGTGGCCGCGGCCGGGTGGGAGGCGTCGGGAGCGGGGGCGTGCGGGAAGGCGGTGGCGTTGCCGTACGGGGCTCGGGGGGCGGTGGCGTGGTGGTCGGGGGTGTCGGGCCGGGGACCGGTGTGCGGGGCGGTGGTGCCGCGCAGTGGGGTGTCGCGCCGGGCGGCCGGGTCCGGTGATGGGGTGCGCGGGGCCGGTACGGGGAGGGCCGCGGCGGCGCCTACGGGGTGCGGGGCGCCGGTGCCGTCGGTGGCGGTGATCGCGTAGGGGGCGTCGTCGCCCGGGGCGATCCGCAGCTGGCCTTCGCCGTCGGGCGTGGTGCGCAGGGCGGGGGCCGGGGCGCTGGGGGCGGACTGGAGGCGGAGCGCGGATTCGCCGATGCGCAGCAGGGCGCCGGGGAGCAGGGGGGCGGGCTGTTCGTCGAGCTCGATGCCGTCGACGGCGGTGCCGTTGGTGGAGCGCAGGTCGGCCACGGACACCGAGCCGTCGGGTTCGACGGTGACGGCGCAGTGGAGCCGGGAGACGTCCGGGTCGTCGAGGGGGACGTCGGCGTCGGCGGAGCGGCCGATGCGGATCTGGCCGCCGTGCAGGAGGTGGACGCCGCCGGCGTCGGGGCCGCAGATGATGCGCAGGCGGGCGGAGCCGTGCGGCAGGCCGTGGGCGGGGGCCGGTCCCGGGCCGTGGAGGGAGAGCACCGCGCCGTCGATCAGTGGGGGTTCGCCGATGGCGGCGCGCTGGGGGTCGAGCCGCTCGGATCCGGCGTAGACCACGACCGGGCCGCTGCCGCCGCCCGCGCCGCCGACGTCGGCGCCGGTGCCTGCCACGGAGGCGGCGAGGGAGCCGGCCACCGCTGCCAGCGCGGTCCCGGCGGGGGCCGTCACGAGCACGTCGCAGGCCCGTGTGGTGTGGCCGCTGCGCGGCCCGAGGACGGTCAGCCGGATCTGCATCGCCGTCAACGGTCCCTTCTGCCGGGAGGGGCAGGGGGCCGCTCACTTCCCCCGCCGACCCGAGCACGTCGGCACGTACAAGTCCCAAGTGCACGTCGCGACAAAGACCGCGCGCCCCCACCGCATCGTGCTGGATGCATCCTCGCACCTGCCACTGACAACACGCCCGCCGACCGTCACTCAGTGATCTTGATTGGTCGTCTAAAGGCGAAAAAGTGCCTGCTTGCGCATGGTGTCCGGGCGGATTCGGACCGTCATGGTCAGTGCGGAATCGTCCCCGACCGAGTGGTGCGCAGGGTTCACGCGTCGCCGCGGGGGTGGGCAACCATCCGTCCGGAACGCGCGTCTTCCCCACGAGCCGGGCCCGGCTCGCCGGACCGAGAAGCTTGTGCGACGGCACTACAGTGGATCGGACGGGCCGCGCGGAGATGACCTTCGGTCGACCGGCCGCGCGGGGCCGGACCAGCTGACCCAGCGGGCCCGGGAAAGAGATCCATCACGACCAGGGAGCGCATGACGTGCGGCCGGTAGGCAGCAAGTACCTGCTCGAGGAGCCGCTGGGACGCGGCGCCACGGGCACCGTCTGGCGTGCCCGCCAGCGGGAGGCGGCGGGCGCCGAGGCCGCCGTGGCAGGAGAGCCCGGTGAGACGGTCGCGATCAAGGTCCTCAAGGAGGAGCTGGCGCACGACGCGGACGTGGTGATGCGCTTCCTGCGCGAGCGCTCCGTCCTGCTCCGGCTCACCCACCCCAACATCGTCCGCACCCGTGACCTGGTCGTCGAGGGCGATCTGCTCGCGCTGGTGATGGACCTGGTGGACGGCCCCGACCTGCACCGCTATCTGCGGGACAACGGGCCCTTCAGCCCGGTGGCGGCCGCCCTGCTCACCGCCCAGATCGCCGATGCGCTGGCGGCCAGCCACGCCGACGGGGTGGTCCACCGCGACCTGAAGCCGGCGAACGTCCTGCTGGCCGGGGCCGACGCCAGCGGCGAGATGCACCCGATGCTGACCGACTTCGGCATCGCCCGGCTGGCCGACTCCCCGGGCCTGACCCGTACGCACGAGTTCGTCGGCACCCCCGCGTATGTGGCGCCGGAGTCCGCCGAGGGCCGTCCGCAGACCTCCGCGGTGGACATCTACGGTGCCGGCATCCTGCTGTACGAGCTGGTCACCGGCCGTCCGCCGTTCGCCGGGGCGACGGCCCTGGAGGTGCTGCACCGGCATCTGAGCGAGGAGCCGCGCCGTCCCAGCACGCTCCCCGAGCCGCTGTGGACGGTCATAGAGCGCTGTCTGCGCAAGCGCCCCGAGGAGCGGCCGAGCGCCGAGAACCTGGCCCGTGCGCTGCGCACGGTCGCGGCCGGCATCGGGGTGCACGCCCGTCCGGCCGAGGCCGAGGCGGCGCTCGGCGTCGCCGCGCTGCTGGCTCCGGACCCGGCGCCGGCGACGGTTCCGGGTACGGGTGCCGCCGGTGGCGACGCCGATCCGACGCAGGTGCTCCCGTCGGGGCCGGGCGCGGGTGCGTACGACCCGGCGGCGGCGACGAGCGTGCTGCCGTCGACGGGGCCGTCCGGGCCGGGTGGTCCCGATGGGCGGGATGCCGATCCGACCCGGGCGATGCCGCCGGTGCCGCCGATGCCGATGGGGGCGCCGTCGGCCGGCCCGCAGGAGCCGGAGGGGCCCCATCCGTGGGAGTCCCAGATGCGGGCCGCCCGTGACCGCAACGAGCAGACGCAGGTGCAGTACCTGGACCCCGGCCAGGATCCGCTGCGCCGCCGTCCGCAGCGCCGGCCGGCCGCCCCGCCGCCGCAGCAGTACCGTCAGCAGCCCGCTCCGGTGCCGTACGCGCAGCAGCAGCAGCCGCCGCAGGCGCCGCAGCGTCGTCAGGAGCCGCCGCCGCAGCGTTACGAGCCGCAGCGGCCGCCCGCGCCGGAGCCCCGGCCGCGGCGGGAACCGCGTCCGCGCAGCGCCAACCCGATGAAGATCCCGGGTCTCGGCTGCCTCAAGGGCTGTCTGTTCACGCTGCTCCTGCTCTTCGTGGCGGGCTGGCTGATCTGGGAGCTCACCCCGCTCCAGGAGTGGATCGGTACGACCCGGGGCTTCTTCGCCCAGATCGGCCACATGTACCGGCAGGTGGAGCACTTCGTGAACCAACTCAGTGCCTGACCATGAAGCCGCCCCGGACCCCTGGGTCCGGGGCGGCTTCATGGATTTGTCGACTTCCGAGGGGCAATTTCGCCCACAGAAGTGAAGGTTGCCGCCGTCCGGGGCACTGAACCCGGTGGCATCCGCGTAGCTTTGACGCCAACCTCAGCCCCCGCAGGACGCTCGGGGGCCCGACACGTCGGAGCAGTCTTGGCACGGAAGATCGGCAGCCGGTACACCGCCCACCAGATCCTGGGGCGCGGCAGTGCCGGCACGGTATGGCTGGGCGAGGGTCCCGAGGGGGCCGTGGCCATCAAGCTGTTGCGTGAGGATCTCGCCTCCGACCAGGAGCTCGTCGGCCGCTTCGTACAGGAGCGGGCCGCGCTGCTGGGGCTGGAGGACCCGCACGTCGTCGGCGTCCGCGACCTCGTCGTCGACGGCAACGACCTGGCGCTGGTGATGGACCTGGTGCGGGGCACCGACCTGCGCACCCGTCTGGAGCGGGAGCGTCGGCTGGCCCCGGAGGCGGCCGTGGCGATCGCCGCGGACGTCGCCGACGGGCTCGCCGCGGCGCACGCCGCCCGGATCGTGCACCGCGACGTCAAGCCCGAGAACGTCCTGCTGGACATGCAGGGCCCGCTCGGCCCCGGTGGTGCGCACCCCGCGCTGCTCACGGACTTCGGTATCGCCCGGCTCGTCGACTCCCCGCGCCGCGCCCTCCCCCTGGGGGCACCTCCCGGCGGTAGCCGGGGGACGCCGGCCGGCGGGACCCCCGTCTCGCCTCGTTCGGCGAAGGTCATCGGCACCCCCGACTACCTCGCCCCGGAGATCATCGAGGGACTGCCGCCGCGCGCCTCGGTGGACGTCTATGCACTGGCGACGGTCCTGTACGAGCTGCTCGCCGGGTTCACGCCGTTCGGCGGCGGGCACCCGGGGGCGGTGCTGCGCCGCCATGTCACCGAGAGCGTGGCGCCGCTGCCCGGCATCCCCGACGAGCTGTGGCAGCTGCTGGTGCAGTGCCTGGCCAAGGCGCCGGCCTCCCGGCTGCGCGCCCCGGAGCTGGCCGCCCGGCTGCGCGAGCTGCTGCCCGGGCTGGCCGGGATGCCGCCGCTGGACATCGACGAGCCGGAGGGCGAGCAGCCGGAGGACGGGCCGGACGGTGCGGCCGCCGGGTCGCGGGAGGAGGCGTTCTACCCGTCCGCGGCCGCGGGGGAGGCCACTCCGCCGCGCGGCGCGGTCCCGCTGGTCCAAGGCTCGGCGCCGGACTCCAACCGGGAGACCCACACCAGCATGCGGGTTCCGGGCCCGGACGAGCTGGCGGGCGGTGCGCACGGCACGGCCCGGACGCCGCGCGTCGCCGGGCAGCGCCGGGCGGGTTCGGCCCGGCACCGTTCGTCGCCGGAGGCGGTGCGCCGTCGCCGGATCAAGTTGGGTGCGGCGGCCGCCGCGGTGGTCGTGGCGGCGGGGCTGGGCGGCTGGCTGGCGTCCGGCGGAGAGGACTCCGGCGATGCCACACCGGGCGTCCACCAGCCCGAGCCGGACGCTCCGTGACGGTCCGGTCACCGGCCCCGGCAGGCCCGACCTGCCGGGGCGGGTCAGGTTGTCGGTGGTAGCCGTTAGGCTGGGTGCGTGGCAGTCGTCGATGTATCCGAAGAGCTGAAGTCCCTCTCCTCGACCATGGGGTCGATCGAGGCCGTCCTGGACCTCGACAAGATGAGGGCCGACATCGCCGTGCTTGAGGAGCAAGCGGCGGCGCCGTCCCTGTGGGACGACCCGGAGAGCGCCCAGAAGGTCACCAGCCAGCTGTCCTACCTCCAGGGCCAGCTGCGTCGCGCCGAGGAGCTGCGGAGCCGGGTCGACGACCTCGAAGTGCTCTTCGAGCTGGCCGACGCCGAGGACGACGAGGACGCCCGCGCCGAGGCCGAGGCCGAGCTGGCCGAGGTCCGCAAGGCCGTCGAGGAGCTGGAGGTCCGCACGCTGCTGTCCGGCGAGTACGACGCTCGTGAGGCGGTCGTCAACATCCGTGCCGAGGCCGGGGGCGTGGACGCCGCCGACTTCGCGGAGAAGTTGCAGCGGATGTACCTGCGCTGGGCCGAGCGGCACGGCTACAAGACCGAGCTCTACGAGACCTCGTACGCGGAAGAGGCCGGCATCAAGTCGACCACCTTCGCGGTCAATGTCCCGTACGCCTACGGCACCCTCTCCGTCGAGCAGGGCACGCACCGCCTGGTGCGCATCTCGCCGTTCGACAACCAGGGCCGCCGCCAGACGTCGTTCGCCGGTGTCGAGGTGCTGCCCGTGGTCGAGAAGACCGACCACATCGAGATCGACGAATCGGACCTGCGGGTGGATGTGTACCGCTCGTCCGGCCCCGGCGGCCAGGGCGTCAACACCACCGACTCCGCGGTCCGGCTGACGCACCTCCCCACCGGCATCGTCGTCTCCTGCCAGAACGAGCGCTCGCAGATCCAGAACAAGGCGAGCGCGATGAACGTCCTCCAGGCGAAGCTCCTTGAGCGTCGCCGCCAGGAGGAGCAGGCCAAGATGGACGCGCTCAAGGGCGACGGCGGCAACTCCTGGGGCAACCAGATGCGTTCGTACGTGCTGCACCCCTACCAGATGGTCAAGGACCTGCGGACGGAGTTCGAGGTCGGCAATCCGCAGGCGGTGCTGGACGGCGAGATCGACGGCTTCCTGGAGGCCGGCATCCGCTGGCGCAAGCAGCAGGAGAAGTAGGGCGCCGGGCGCGTCCTCCCGGTCCGGGAAGGCCCGCCCGACACCGGAACGCACGCCATCTGACACCGGAACAACTGCCTCCTTCAGGGAGGCAGTTGTTTTTGCCGTGGCGGTTTGGTCACAGTCGTATGTCCATGTACCGCCCAACTCCCAGCAATTCGGGCATCCGGACTTTATTCGGCCTTGACGATGTTGGCCGAACTGGGAAGGCTGGGCGCGGCATGCGTATGTCTGGGGCGCGTGTATGAACGGGGAGATGAGCGGCGAGTCCGCAGTGCGGAGCCGATGCTCGCGTACCCCCATCGGCCCGTCGCCCCGTACAGCGGTGCTCCAATGACGAGTTCAGCTACTGGGGGTAGCAGTACATGACGAAGAAGACGCGGCTGCGCGTAGCGCGCATTGCGGCCAGTGCGGTGATCGCGGCGGGTGCGTCGCTCACCGCCGCCGGCGCCGCTTCCGCGGCCAGCCCGGGTGACGCCGGCGGCCAGGATGGCGGGATCATCGGCGGGATCATCGGCGGGATCATCGGCGGCGGCGACTCCGGCGGTTCGGACGACGGCGGCCAGACCGGCGGCGACACCTCCGGCACCACCACCGGTTCCACCGACGGCGGCACCACCACCGGCCAGATCGGTGGCGAGATCGGCGGTTCGGACGACGGCGGTCAGACCGGCGGCGAGATCGGCGGTTCGAACGACGGCGGTCAGACCGGCAGCCAGAACGGCGGCCAGGACGGCGGTCAGAACGGTGGCCAGAACGGCGGCAACGCCGGTGGCCAGGACGGCGGCCAGAACGGCGGCAACGCCGGCGGTCAGGATGGCGGCCAGAACGGTGGCCAGAACGGCGGCAACGCCGGTGGCCAGGACGGCGGCCAGAACGGCGGCAACGCCGGCGGTCAGAACGGTGGCCAGAACGGCGGCAACGCCGGTGGCAACAACGGTGGCGGCAACAACGGCGGTGGGAACAACGGCGGTGGCAACACCGGCGGCGACTCCACCGGCACCGGCACCGACAACGAGGGCTCCAAGCCGGTCGAGCAGCCCGGCAAGGGCAAGACTCAGATCACGGACACGCCCGGCCAGGCCAAGCAGCAGGCGAAGGGCGGGGAGCTGGCCGAGACCGGTTCCTCCGGCACCACCTTCCTGCTCATCGGTGCGGCCACGATGATCGCGGGCGGTGTCGGCTTCCGTATGCTGCCCCGTCTGATCAACAAGAACGGCGGCGGCGCGGCAGCGGCCTGACGCTGACGCGGCACCACAAGGGGCCCGGGGCGCAGCAGCGCCCCGGGCCCCTCGGCGTTCACGCCCTCGCTACCGACGGCACATCGGCGTACGCGCCACGTGACCAGCGCCGTCAGGCGGCCTGGTGCAGCATCATGCCGACCGCGATCAGGATGATCATCAGAGCCACCAGCATCGTGGGGTTGAGCTGGGCGAAGATACCGCCCGCCTGCTGCTGGAGCCGTTCTCTGCTCGCCCGGCACACAGGGCAGCGGCCCTCGTTCACAGGGGCCGCGCAGTTGGCGCACACCAGTCGGTCGTACGTCATGCGACCTCCTTCTCCACTGCACCAACGCACCGGAAGGCGCATTGGTTCCCTCATCCACTGTGCCAGCTCCGGCGCAGAACGGCGCGTCCCGCGGAATTGTGCGGCTTTTTGTCCCAATGGTGCCGTGAATAAACGCACCAAGCCCCTCCGGCGACTGCACCGCCCCGCGAGGTTCGCGTAGGGTCACGCACACCGACGGGAGCCGCAACTCGGCAACCCGTGCCGCTATCCAGGCCGACCGTGGTGCATCAGTGATCCGATTCGACAACGTCTCCAAGACCTACCCGAAGCAGAACCGTCCCGCACTCAGGGACGTCTCGCTTGAGATCGAGCGCGGCGAGTTCGTCTTCCTGGTGGGCTCCTCGGGCTCCGGCAAGTCCACTTTCCTGCGGCTGCTGCTCCGTGAGGAGCGGGCCAGCCATGGCCATGTGCACGTACTGGGCAAGGACCTCGGCAAGCTCTCCAACTGGAAGGTTCCGCAGATGCGGCGCCAGGTGGGGACGGTCTTCCAGGACTTCCGGCTGCTTCCCAACAAGACCGTCGGGCAGAACGTCGCCTTCGCTCTCGAAGTCATCGGCAGGCCGCGCGGGCAGATCCGCAAGACGGTCCCCGAGGTCCTCGAACTCGTCGGCCTCGGCGGTAAGGAGGACCGCATGCCGGGCGAGCTCTCCGGTGGTGAGCAGCAGCGCGTCGCGATCGCGCGGGCCTTCGTCAACCGCCCGATGCTGCTCATCGCGGACGAGCCCACCGGCAACCTCGACCCGCAGACCTCGGTCGGCATCATGAAGCTGCTGGACCGGATCAACCGGACCGGTACGACGGTGGTCATGGCCACCCACGACCAGCAGATCGTCGACCAGATGCGCAAGCGGGTCATGGAACTCGAAAAGGGCCGGCTCGTACGCGACCAGTCGCGCGGCGTGTACGGCTACCAGCACTGAAAGGACGCCATGCGCGCCCAGTTCGTCCTGTCGGAGATCGGCGTCGGTCTCCGACGAAACCTCACGATGACGGTCGCCGTCATCGTCTCGGTGGCCCTCTCGCTGGGCCTGTTCGGCGCCTCGCTGCTGATGCGCGACCAGGTCAGCACGATGAAGGGCTACTGGTACGACAAGGTCAACGTCTCCATCTTCTTCTGCAACAAGAACGACGCCGAAACCGGTGCCAACTGCGCCAAGGGCGCGGCCACCCAGCAGCAGAAGGACGACATCAAGGCCGAGCTGAAGAATCTGCCGATCGTCCAGAGCGTGACGTACGAGTCCAGCGACCAGGCCTACAAGCACTACAAGGAGCAGTTCGGCGACACGCCCGTCGCCGGTCTGGTGACGCCCGACCAGCTGCCGGAGTCCTTCCGCGTCAAGCTCAAGGACCCGACGAAGTTCAAGGTCATCAAGTCTGCGTTCTCCGAGCGGCCCGGCGTGCAGGAGGTGCAGGACCAACGGGACACCGTTGAGCCGCTGTTCAACCTCCTCAACGGCATGAACATCGCCGCGCTGTGCGTGATGGGCCTGATGCTGGTCGTTGCGCTGATGCTGATCGTCAACACCGTGCGGGTGTCGGCGTTCAGCCGTCGGCGGGAGACCGGGATCATGCGGTTGGTGGGAGCGTCCAGCTTCTACATCCAGATGCCGTTCATCCTGGAGGCCGCCATCGCGGGGCTGCTCGGCGCGACCTTCGCCTGCGTGTTGATCGTCGGCGGCAAGTACCTCCTCGTCAACAACTGGCTGGCGAAGAAGATCCAGGTGATCAACTTCATCGGTTGGGACTCGGTGGTGACGGTGCTCCCGCTGGTCCTGCTGATCGGGCTGTTGATGCCCGCGCTCGCCGCGTTCTTCGCGCTGCGCAAGTACCTCAAGGTGTGAGCTTCGCCAAGGGGCGCCGTACGGGCAACTTTGCCGTACGGCGCCCCTTTGTCCCCTAGACTCACCGCCATGTCGGGCCCGTGTTCGTACGACCGGCCCCGCCGCTTTCGCCGCGGGGCGGCCCTGACGTTGTTCCTCGCCGGTGTGCTCGCCGCCGGCGCGGTGACCGGCACCTGGAGCCACGAGGCGGAGGGCGCCGGGGAGCGCGGCGCCCCGGACCGCGCGGCGCTCGGCACACACGCACCCAAGGCCGCCACCGCGGACCGCGCGGCCGTCGAGCGGGCCGCGTCCGAAGCCATCGCGGACGGCAAGTCCGGTTCGCAGGCCGCCGCCGAGGTCGTCAGCCGCAGCGGCGACCGCTGGTCGACGATCTACACACCGGGCGAGTTCGAGGACTTCGAGCGGCAGTTGGACGGTGCGTACGTCGGTGTCGGCCTGTGGGTGCGGCAGACGGCCGACGGCCGGACCGAGGTGTCCCGGGTCCAGCCGGGCAGCCCCGCCGCGGGGGGCGGTATCGCCGTGGGGGACCGGCTGCGCGCCGTCGACGGCCGGGCCACGCGGGGGCGGCCGGTCACCGAGGTCGTCGCCCGGCTGCGCGGCGACGCCCCCCAGGGCTCGCACGGTGCCGGCGCCGGTGCCGGCACCCCCGTGCGGTTGGACCTCCAGCGCGGCGACCGCCGCTGGAGCACGACCCTGCGCCGGGTCCGGCTGCGCGCCCAGAACGTCACCGTCGACCGGCCGGCCGGGGCGCACGACCCGACCCGCGTCAAGGTCGCCTCGTTCGCCAAGGGCACCGGTGACGCGGTCCGCCGCGCGGTCCGCCGGGCCTCCCCGCAAGGCGGTCTGCTGCTCGATCTGCGCGGCAACACCGGCGGCCTGGTCACCGAGTCGGTGGCCACCGCCTCGGCCTTCCTCGACGGCGGCCTGGTCGCCACGTACGACGTGCGCGGCGACCAGCGTGCCCTGTACGCCGAGCGCGGCGGCAACACCCGCCTCCCGCTCGTGGTGCTGGTCGACGGCGGCACGATGAGCGCCGCCGAGTTGCTGGCCGGTGCCCTCCAGGACCGGGGCCGGGCGGTGCTGGTGGGCTCCCCGACCTTCGGCAAGGGCTCGGTGCAGATGCCCAGCCGGCTGCCGGACGGTTCGGTCGCCGAGCTGACCGTCGGCCACTACCGCACGCCGTCCGGCCGGACCGTCGACGGCGCCGGCATCATCCCCGACCTGGTCGTCGACGACCATGCCGAGGAGCGGGCCCGCACAGTATTGAGTGGCCTCGGAACCGGTGCCTAGTGCGAAAATGGCGGCACTATGAGCAAGCAGACCAAGAGCAAGGACAAGGGCAAGGAGCCCGGGCGGAAGCTCGTGGCCCAGCACAAGAAGGCGCGGCACGACTACCACATTCTGGACACCTATGAGTGTGGCCTGGTGCTGACCGGCACCGAGGTGAAGTCGCTGCGTCAGGGCCGGGCGTCGCTGGTGGACGGATTCGTCCAGATAGACGGCAATGAGGCCTGGCTGCACAACGTCCACATCCCCGAATACGCCCAGGGCACGTGGACGAACCACGCGGCCCGGCGCAAGCGGAAGCTGCTGATGCACCGCTTCGAGATCGACAAGCTGGAGTCCAAGAGCCAGGAGACGGGGCACACGATCGTGCCGCTCTCCCTCTACTTCAAGGACGGCCGGGCGAAGGTCGAGATCGCGCTGGCCAAGGGCAAGAAGGAGTACGACAAGCGGCAGACGCTCCGCGAGCAGCAGGACCGCCGTGAGGCGGACCGGGCGATCTCGGCGGCGCGCCGGCGGCAGCGGGCCTGACCTGCGGGTGGGGCCGGGGGAATACGCTGGCACCCGACAGCGTTGTTCCCGTACGATGCAGGTGCACCCCGCGGGACGGGGTGCACGGATTGAAAAAAGAACATGGGGATGATCGGTTTCGACAGCGGATGTCGAAGCAGGGGAAGCGTGTCGAGGAAGCGGCAATGATCTCGTAAACCATATGCCGAAACCAATAATCGCCAACACCAAGCGCGATTCCTTCGCCCTCGCTGCCTAAGTAGCGACCTGCGAAGTGTCAGCCCGGGGATGATCCCGACCCGGATCCTGGCATCAGCTGGGGGTCTTATCCACTGAGTCCGGTCACGGGGCACAGTGGAGACATCAAACAGTGACTGAGCCCGTCGGAGACTTGTTCGCGTGATCTCCGGGGCTGAGAAAATCGCAGCGAACTGCACACGGAGAAGCCCTGATTCTGCACCGTTGGACGCGGGTTCGATTCCCGCCATCTCCACTCATCCCATGTGTCGGCAGGGGCCCGCGAGTATCTCGCGGGCCCCTGCTTTCTTTGTGCCGCGACGGCCTCGCCCACATGGTGCCGGTAGGCCCGTTCCGTCATGAGGCGCTACGGACCGACCGCGCCACGGTGAGCGCCAGGGCGGCCGCCCCCGCCGGCACCGTGTAGGCGAGGCCGGGGCCGGTCAGGTGGTCCACCGCCCAGCCGCCCGCCGCCGAGCCGGCCGCGATGCCGCCCAGGAGGGCCGTCACGGCGAGTGTCATCCCTTCGTTCAGCCGGTGGGCCGGGGTGCGGGACTGCACCAGCCCCATGCCGGTGACCATCGTCGGCGCGGTGGCCATGCCGGCCGCCAGGAGGGCGGCGGCCAGCACCGCCGGGCTGCCGGTGGACGCGGCGAGCAGCGGCAGCAGCATCAGCGCGGCCATCGCGCCGGCGCAGTGGACGAAACGGTTGCCGGCCCGGCCTGCCGGGCGCAGCAGGCCGTAGAGCAGGCCGGCCGCGCAGGACCCGGCCGCCTGGAGGGCAAGCAGGCCGCCCGCGGCGGTGCGGATGCCCTGGTCGTCGGCGTAGGCGAGGGTCACCACCTCCAGTGAGCCGAAGATCGCGCCGGTGGCGAGGAAGGTGAGCAGGAGGGGCGGCAGGCCGGGGAGGCGCAGGAGGGACGGGGCGGCGGCGCGGTCCGGCGACGGTGCGGCCACCGGTGGTTCGGTGCGGCGCTGGGCCGCGAACAGCAGGACCCCGGTCAGCAGCATCGCCGCGGCCACCGCCGTTCCCGCTTCCGGGAAGAGCGTGGTGCACAGCAGGGTGGCGAGCACCGGCCCGAGCATGAAGCACAGCTCGTCCGCGGCCTGTTCGAAGGAGTTGGCGGTGTGGCGGGCGGCCGGGTCGTCGCGGAAGAGGTGCGCCCAGCGGGCGCGGGACATACCGCCGGTGTTGGGGGTGGTGGCGGTGGCGGCGTAGGAGGCGAAGAGGGTCCAGTCGGGGGCGCCGATGTGGACGCAGAGCAGCAGGGAGAGCGAGCCGAGGGCGGCGAGCGCGGTGGCCGGGACGGCGATCCGGGACTGGCCGTGGCGGTCGATCAGTCGGGCGGTCCACGGGCCGACCAGCGCGGTCGCCGCCAGTCCGGTCGCGGTCACCGCTCCGGCGAGTGCGAAGGAGCCCCGGGAGCCGGCGATCATCAGGACCGCGCTGACGCTGAGCATGCCCATGGGGAGCCGGGCCAGCAGGTTTGCGGCAGTGAACGCGCGGGTGCCGGGGAGCGCGAAGATCCGGCGGTAGGGGGCGAGCGGACGGAAGCGGGCCCGGCGGCGCGGGGCGGGGCGTACGGGCGATGGGGGTCTCCCCGCGCGAGCGGAGCCGAGCGTGGGGGAGGTCACCGGCCGGGAGGCGAGGAAGAGGATCATGCGTCCACGATCCCGGCTGCCCCGGCTGGCGGTCCAACACCTGATCAGCACCCTTTCACGCAACTGTGTTGTGAATGCGGGGCGGTGGCCGGGGCCGGGGGCGCTGCCAGGATGGCCGCATGCCGTTCGATATCGATCCGCGTCTGCTCCGGGCGTTCACCGCCGCCGCCGAGGAACTGCACTTCACCCGCGCCGCGGCCCGGCTCTACGTCGCCCAGCAGGCGCTGAGCCGCGATATCCGGCGGCTGGAGCGGGAGTTGGGCAGCGCACTGTTCGTACGGACCACCCGCCAGGTCGCCCTGACGGCGGACGGCGAGCGGCTGCTGCCGCACGCCCGGCGGGTGCTGGCCGCGCACGAGGAGCTGGCCGCGGCCTTCCGGCCGGCACCGGAGCGGCCGCTGCTGGTCGACGTCGGGGCGCCGGTCGGTACCGGGCACCGGGTGCTGGAGGTGGCCCGCGGCCGGGTGCCGGACAGCTGTGAGCTGGTCGCCCGCTTCCACAGCGGGCTGACCGGCGCGGCGGCCGAGCTGGCGGACGGGCGGCTCGATGTGTCCTTCGGCCGGTACGCGGGCCTGCCGCCCGCGGTCCGGGCCGGCCTGGACCACCAGCCGGTCCGGCTGGAGCCGATGGCGGTGCTGCTGGCCGCGGACCATCCGATGGCGGCGCGGTCCGCGGTCCCGCTGGCGGCGCTGGCCGGCGAGACGCTCTACGCGGGGGCCGGGAATCCGCGGACCGCGGAGTGGACGGAGCTGGCGGCGCGGCTCTTCGAGGGGCGCGGAATCGCGATGGCCGAGCCGTTCCCGGAGATCGAGGGCGCGCAGGAGTTCATACGGGTGGTGCGGAAGCGGGGGTGGTCGGTGCTGGCGAGCGTGGAGTTCATCGAGGTGCCGGGGATGGTGCTGCGGCCGGTAGTGGATCCCGTGCCGCTGTCGCCGGTGTCGATGGTGTGGCGGCGTGGGCTGCGGCATCCCGGGCTGGCCGCGCTGCGCTCGGTGGCCCGCGAACTCGCCCGGCAGGACGGGTGGTTGACCGTACCGGACGGCGGCTGGCTGCCGCCGGAGGACGCCTGTGCGATGGGGGTGGCCGGGCGGGCGGGGTAGCGCCTCGGGGCGCCCGCGCCGGGTGCGCGTCACCGGGCGGTGCGGGCGCGGCGCGGGGCCGGGCGGTCAGGTGGGCACCAGCCGGGGGCCGGCGGTGGTGGTGAGCGGGACGGCCGGTGCGGGGACGTCGGTGGGGGCTAGGGCGCGGAGCCAGTACTCGGTGGCCAGCGTGGGGTCCAGGCCGCGCACGGCGTGCGGGTGCGGCCGGCGGGACGTCAGGTGCTGCCGGAGCACCTCGGGGTGGATCAGGCCGCGTTCGGCGAGGAGGGAGTCGTCGCAGAGCGCGGACAGGTCGCCGCGGTGGGTGCGCAGGCCGGAGTGGACCTCGGCGGTGAGCTCGGGTGCGGCGCCGCGGCCCAGCACGCCGTCGGGGACGATGCCGTGCAGGGCGCGGGTCAGCAGGGGTTGGTGGACGCCGGCCCGGGTGCGGTCGGCGAGGTGGAGGGCGAGCGCCGCCTCGATGACGGCGTCGTCCAGGAACGGCGCCTCGCAGCCGACGTGGTACGGGGCGGTGAGGGCGTCGGTGCCGCGGACGGTCTCCCCGGCGTGGACGGCGGCGCGGAGGGCTTCGTGCTGGGAGCGCAGCGGTGCGAACGGCTCGGGCCGCTCGGCGGCGGCCTCGCGCAGCAGCCGGCGGACGGTGGCGACGGCGTCCGGGTGGGTCCAGGGCGGCAGGCCCGGGACGGTCTCCCAGTCGGCGCCGGCGCTGCGGGGGCCGGTGCCGGCGGCCACGTGGCGGGTGCAGCCGGCCAGCCACTGCGGGTAGGACCGGCCGCCGAAGAGGGTGCCCAGGGTGTCGGGGGCGGTCCAGCGGCACAGGTGGTGGGCGGTCCAGGCGCGCCGGGCCGCGGTGTACGGGGCCCGGCGGGCGAGGGAGTTGAGGGCCACCGGGCGGTGGGCGAACAGCTCGTCGCCGCCGATGCCGACCAGATGCAGCCGGGAGCCGTGCTCGGCGACGAGACGGGACCGGTGCAGGATCCGGGCGGCCTCGCGGATGACGGCGAGCGGGGCGGCCGGGTCGGCGGGGCCGGTGTGGACGGGGTGCGTGGGCGGGGTGTACCAGGTGGGGACGTCGGTGTACGGCAGGGGCAGGTGCGCTCCGCCGGGCGGCGGGGGCGGCTCGTCGGCCGCGACCCTGCCGCGGCGCCTGCTCCTGCGGGTGCCCTTGCCGGCGCCCGGGACCGTGGGGGTGCCCGGGCCGGGGCCGGCGGAGCGGGTGCGCTGCCGGTCCGCGGCGAGCAGGTGGGCCGCGCTGCGGGCGCTCCACAGTGCGTCCTCGGGGCCGGCGTCGCGGTGCGTCCAGGAGGTGGTGATCAGCCGGACGTCCTGTCGGGCGGCGAGGAAGCACAGGCCGGTGGAGCCGGTGCTCCCGGAGAGGTCGGCGCTCAGCGTGCCGCGGCCCTCGCCCCGGTCGCCGTGGATCCCGGCCTGTCGCCGTGCGCGCTGGGCGCGGGCCGCCATCGCGTTGGTCAGGGCCCGGCGGACGGTCTCCGCGGCGTGCTCCAGCGGGACCTCCGGCTCCGGTGCCTGCCACCAACGGGCAAGGGAGTGGCGGCCGTTGGCGTAGAGGGTGAGGTGGTGGCCCGGGGGGACCGCGGGCACCGAGCGCCAGAGCGGGCGCAGGGCGAGGGGCAGCGGGGCGTACGGGAACAGCAGGCGCAGCGCCAGTGCTTCCTCGTCGACGGAGCCGCTGCCGGGGGTGCCGAGCGGCAGCCCGGCGAGGGCCGCCGCGCGGGTGAGCGCCGCCAGGTCCTGGGGGCGGTTGCCGGCGACGGTGACGCCGCCGGTGCGGGTGTGGTGGATCTGGCGGACCGTTGCGAGGTCGCCCCGGCAGCGCAGGTCGCCGTCGACGGCGGTCAGCAGGAAGTGGCTGCCGGGGATCCGGCGGGCGCGCTCGCCGATGCCGTCGAGGTGGCCCGGGCCGTGCAGCAGCCGGGCCAGCGAGTCGCCGGTCGCGGCGGCGGTGCCGAGCAGCACCGCGCGGCGTGGTCCGGCCTCGGCGGTCAGGGCCTCGTCGGGGGACCAGTGGCCGGTGATCCAGGGGCGGCCCGAGGGGTGGTGGAGGGTGCGGCGGGACGGGCTCGCCGGCAGGCAGCGGGTGAGCGCGTCGGTCGCGGGGTGATCGGGGAAGACGAGGAAGTCCACGGGGGGGTACCACTCCACTCGGGGTGTGAGGGCGGGACGGGCGGGTGCGGCGGGAACGCCATGTCCGACACGATCCGTACCGAGACCCTCACGCTGTGCATGTGATCGCCATGCTGGCAGTGTCCACGACAAGGTGGCATTGCCTCGAAGGAGTGGTTCCGGGGGCGCGTGGGGTTCCTCGGCGCGGCCCCGCACGGCGCGTACGCCGGTGCACCCGCGATCGCTCACGTATCCTCCGCGCGCCTCGTGAGCGCAAGGTTTCGCAGCGGTGACCTCCCGCCACGGCACCGAAACCCGCCGTCCCTAGCTTCGGGAAGGACGACCCGACCCCCTGGGAGGCGCGATGACGGCCGAGGCCACGGCAGGCACCCGAAGCGACAGTCCTGGCGACACCCCCACCGAAGGCCGCCCCCGGCGGGGCGGGCGGTGGATCGAGCACTGGGCGCCGGAGGACGAGACGTTCTGGCGGGAGACCGGAGAACGGGTCGCCCGCCGGAACCTGGCGTTCTCCGTGCTCTCCGAGCACATCGGCTTCTCCATCTGGAGCCTGTGGTCGGTGATGGTCCTGTTCATGGGGCCGGAGTACGGGATCGACCCGGCCGGGAAGTTCTTCCTGGTGGCGATGCCGACGCTGGTGGGCGCGGTACTGCGGGTCCCCTACACCTTCGCGGTGGCGCTGTTCGGCGGGCGCAACTGGACGGTGCTCAGCGCGCTGCTGCTGCTGGTGCCGACCGGGGCGGCCGCGCTGGTGATGCACCCGGGCACCTCGTACACCACGTTCCTGGCGGTGGCGATGCTGGCGGGGGTCGGCGGCGGGAACTTCGCCTCGTCGATGACGAACATCAACTCCTTCTTCCCGCTGCGGAAGAAAGGGTACGCACTGGGCCTGAACGCCGGCGGCGGGAACATCGGGGTGCCGGTGATCCAGCTGCTGGGGCTGCTGGTCATCGGGGTGGCCGGGGCCGCCCGTCCGCGGATCGTGCTGGCCGTCTACGTGCCGCTGATCGTGCTCGCGGCGGTGCTCGCGGCCCTGTTCATGGACAACCTCGCGCCGGTCAGCAACGACACCGGCGCGGCCCGGGACGCCGCCCGGCAGCCGCACACCTGGGTGATGTCGCTGCTGTACGTCGGCACGTTCGGGTCGTTCATCGGCTACAGCTTCGCCTTCGGCCTGGTCCTCCAGAACCAGTTCGCCCGTACGCCCCTCCAGGCGGCCTCGTTGACCTTCATCGGCCCGCTGCTCGGGTCGCTGATCCGGCCGGTCGGCGGGCGGCTGGCCGACCGGTTCGGCGGCGCCCGGATCACGCTGGCGAACTTCGCGGCGATGGCGCTGGCCACCGGCGTGGTGATCTACGCGTCGGCGGCGAAGTCGCTGCCGGTGTTCCTCGTCGGGTTCATCGCGCTGTTCGTGCTGTCCGGGCTCGGCAACGGCTCCACGTACAAGATGATCCCGGGCATCTTCCAGGCCCAGGCGGTGCGCCGCGGACTGGCCGGGGAGGCCGCCGCGGCGTACGGACGGCGACTGTCGGGCGCGGCGATGGGCCTGATCGGGGCGGTGGGCGCGCTCGGCGGGCTGGCCATCAACCTCGCCTTCCGCCAGGCGTTCCTGACGACCGGCTCGGGTACTCCGGCCTTCGTCTCCTTCCTGGTCTGCTACGGCGTGTGCGGCGCGGTGACCTGGGCGGTATACCTGCGGCCGGTGGCGCGCGGGCGGCGTTCGGTGCCGGCGGCGACCGGCGCGGCGGCCGCCGACGGGGAGCGGCGGCCGGTCTACGCGGAGGTGTGAGACCGGCGGGGCAGGGGCGGCGGCCGCGTCCGGGGCCGCCGCGGGCCCGTGTCCGGGCCGCCGGCACCGGGCCGGGCCGGGCGGCGTGCGGGTGGCCGTCCGGGCCGCCCCGCGCCGCCGGCGTAACCGCGGGGAAATACTGGAGGACCGGGCCTGTCACGTGGCGTTGGCAGCCTGGGCACCTTGGCACCCGTGTCGCCCGAGCCGCGGCGGCCGGGCGACGGGCAGCACAACCACTCTGGGCGGAGCGGGACGACCATGCACGATCAGCAGCAGGACCACGGCGAACACCAGCGGACCGAGCCGGAAACGGGGCCGGCCCTCCGACCGCTGGACGGGTTCACCGTCGGCGTGACCGCGGCCCGGCGGGCGGAGGAGCTGGGGGCGCTGCTGGAGCGGCGCGGCGCCCAGGTGGTGCACGCGCCCGCGCTGCGCATCGTCCCGCTCCCGGACGACACCGAGCTGCTCGCGGTGACCCGCGGCCTGATCGACGACGCCCCCGACGTCGTCGTCGCCACCACCGCCATCGGCTTCCGCGGCTGGATAGAGGCCGCGGAGGGCTGGGGGCTCGGCGAGGCCCTGCTGGACCGGCTGGCGGGGGTGGAGCTGTTGGCGCGCGGGCCGAAGGTGCGCGGCGCCATCCGGGCCGCCGGGCTGACCGAGAAGTGGTCACCGGCCTCCGAGTCGATGGCCGAGGTGCTGGACCGGCTGCTGGCCGGGGACGTGGCCGGGCGCCGGGTGGCCGTACAGCTGCACGGGGAGCCGCTGCCGGGGTTCGTGGAGGCGCTGCGGGCCGGTGGCGCCGAGGTCGTCGGCGTGCCCGTGTACCGCTGGATGCCGCCGGAGGACATCGGCCCGGTCGACCGGCTGCTGGACGCGGTGACCTCGGGCGGCCTGGACGCGGTGACGTTCACCAGCGCCCCGGCCGCCGCCTCCCTGCTCCGCCGGGCCGAGGAGCGCGGCCTCCGGGACGGGCTGCTGGCGGCGCTGCGCAGCGAGGTGCTGCCGGTGTGCGTGGGCCCGGTGACCGCGCTGCCGCTGGAGGCCGAGGACGTCCCCACGCTCCAGCCGGAGCGCTTCCGGCTCGGGCCGCTGGTGCAGCTGCTGTGCCGTGAACTCCCGGGACGGGCACGGTCGTTGCCGGTGGCCGGCCGACGGCTGGAGATCCGCGGGCACGCCGTCGTGGTGGACGGCGAGCTGCGGCCGGTGCCGCCGGCCGGGATGGCGCTGCTGCGCTTGCTGGCCCGCCGCCCCGGCTGGGTGGTCTCCCGCGCCGAGCTGCTGCGCGCACTGCCCGGGGCGGGCCGGGACGAGCATGCGGTGGAGACCGCGATGGCCCGGCTGCGGGTGGCGCTGGGCGCGCCCAAGCTGATCCAGACGGTCGTCAAGCGCGGGTACCGGCTGTCGCTGGATCCGCATGCGGACACCGACAAGTACGGGGCGGCGTGAGCCCCTGGGCGGGCCGGCGGCTCACGCCGGGTTGTCGACCCGGATCTTGGACTGGCCGTGCGGGCGGCTCTCCCAGTCGTCCATGAAGCGCGCCTGTAGTCCGTGCCGGCGGGCCAGTCGCAGCAGGGTCTCGGTGCGGTAGTAGAAGTCCTCGCGCAGCACCTGGTGCTCGGTGCCCTCGGTGCGGTCGAAGGTGAAGTCGAAGAAGCCGCCGGGGGCCAGCACCCGGCCGACGTGGGCGAGGCACTCGTCGATCACCTCGATCGGCGAGTGCGAGAAGACGCTGTGGGCGTGCACGACGTCGAAGTGCCCGGCCGGCAGGAAGTCCAGCTTCAGGTCCTGGGTGATCGTCAAGTGCGGCAGTTTGTCCTGGAGTTCGTACGTGGTCAGGGTCTGCTTGGCGGAGATCAGGATGTCCGGCGAGATGTCGATGCCGTAGTAGTTGCCGGCGTCCAGGTGGGCGATGAAGCGCCAGCCGGCCCGGAGGTTGCCGCAGCCGATGTCCAGCATCCGGTGGCCGGGCTTCAGCCCGTGCTCCGTCAAGTAGGCGAACTGCATCTCGCCCAGCGCCAGCCAGCGCTGGTGGCTGCGGCTGCCGACCGCGGCCTCGGGGTCGCGGCTGGTGTCGGAGGCCATCACCGCCCGGTTGCCCGAGGGCGTACGGCGGACGGCGGGCCGGGCGTGCGGGCCCCGAGCCGTCGTGTCGCGGACTATACATCAGATGTATACGCGCAGTGTGTACTTGGTGTGTCCACGTGCGGTGCATGCGTGCCGCCGACCCCTCGCCCACCGCGGGGCGCGGTCGCTGCCGGAGGGTTCCGGCCGGCCCGTGCGCCGGGCACTCTGGGAGCACACGCGTGGTGGGGTTCCCGGGGCCTTTCCGACCCTGACCCATCGGACAGGCCCTAAGGAGTGACAGGCACATGGCAGCGCCTTGCGACCTGCGGTTCGACTGTGGGCGGATCTGCCTGGACCTGGTGGCCACCGCGGGCGGCGTGCCCGCCGAACGGCTCACCGGACCCGGGCAGTTGGCGGCCTGGCTGGTCGGCGCGGGGCTGGTGCCGCACGGGGCGCCGCTGGACGGCGTCGACGGCCGCTGGGTCGCACGCTTCCAGGCGCTGCGCGAACTGCTGCGCCGGGTGGTGCACGACGAACTGCGTCACCGGGCGGCCGACGCCGACCTGGCCGAGCTCAACTCCGCGGCGGCGGCCGGGCAGCCGCCCGCCCCGCGCGCGGTGCGCACCGCCGACGGCACCCTGGCCCGCGCCCTGTCCGCCCCGCCCGACTGCGCCGGGCTGCTGGCCGCGGTGGCCCGGGACGCGGTCGGGCTGCTGACCGACGCGGTGGCGCGGGGGCAGCTGCGGGAGTGCGCGGGGGAGCGCTGCCGGGTGGTCTATCTGGACACCTCGCGCGGCCGGCGCCGCCGTTGGTGCTCCAGCGAGGTGTGCGGCAACCGCGAGCGGGTGGCGCGCCACCGCAGGCGGACCCGGAAGGGCGCCGGTGGCGCGCCCGACGGGGGCGCCACCGCGGCACCCGTCGCCCCGGCCGCCGCCACCACCCTCGCCGTCCCCGCGGCACCCGCGGCACCCGCGGCACCCGCGGCACCCGCGAAAAATTCTCCGGCCGGCGGGTGAACACCCGGTCCGTCCTGTGCGTACTCCTCACCGCAAGTCCGATTCATGGCCAGGGTCCCGGCGTTCTCGGGTGATCCGCGCTATCGACCCGGGAGTTGGAGTGCGTAAGGATGCACGTCGTGGCAGACAGGACGACACCTGACGAGGAGCTCATGCGAGCTCTCTATGACGAGCACGCGGGCCCGCTCCTCGCCTTCGTCCTGCGACTGGTGGCGGGGGACCGGCACCGCGCGGAGGACGTGGTGCAGGAGACCCTGGTGCGTGCCTGGCGCAACGCCGACCAGCTACAGCGCGCCACCGGCTCGATCCGCCCGTGGCTGGTGACCGTCGCCCGACGGATCGTGATCGACGGACACCGCAGCCGGAAGGCCCGCCCCCAGGAGGTCGACCCGACGCCCCTGGAGACGATGCCCGCCGCCGACGTGATCGACCGGGCGTTGCGGACGATGACGATCTCCGAGGCGCTCGGCGATCTGAGCCAGGCCCACCGAGACGCCCTCGTCGAGACGTACTTCAAGGAGCGTACGGTCAACGAGGCAGCGGAGGTGCTGCGCGTACCGGCCGGAACCGTACGGTCCCGGGTCTTCTACGCGCTGCGCTCCCTGAAGCTCTCGCTCGAAGAACGAGGAGTGACGGAGTGACCCCGCCCACGCAGCCGGACCGGCACACCGACGTCGGCGCCTATGCGCTGGGCGTCCTGGACGCCGCCGACGCGGAACGGTTCGAGGTGCACCTGGTCGGCTGCGACCGGTGTGCGGCCGAGCTGGAGGAGCTGATGGGCCTGACGCCGGCGCTGGCCGAGTTCAAGGCGTCCGCCCCCACCCCGGAGGCGATCACCGCCGTCCCGAGCCGCGCGCTGCTCGACGGAGTGCTCGACGAGGTCGCCGCAACCCGCCGCGGACGCGCCCGGCGCCGGCTGTTCCTGGTCGCCGCCGCCGTCGTGCTGATCGTCGGCGGGCCGCTCGCCGCCGTCTCCCTCACGGGCGGGGCGGACGGCACGCCGCCGGCCGCCCCGCCGCTGGCGAGCGCCGTCCGCGCCCAGTACGCCGAGGGCGAGAAGGTCAGCTCCGTCGACCCGGTCACCAAGGTCTCGGCCGGCGTCTCCATGGCGCCCCGGACCTGGGGCACCCAGGTCGTCCTCGAACTCGCCAACGTCAAGGGACCGCTCGCCTGCGACCTGGTCGCGGTCGGCAAGGACGGAAGGCGGCAGACCGTCACCACCTGGGCCGTCCCCGAGGGCGGCTACGGCATTCCGGGCGGCGCCACCAAGTGGAACCGCGAACCCCTCTACGCGGCCGGCGGCGCGGCGCTGGACCGCGCCGACATCGACCACTTCGAGATCAGCACCCTGGAGGGCAGGCGACTGGCCACGGTGAAGGTCTGAGACGGCCGAAGAGCGCGTTCTCGGACGCCCGAAGTAAAGGGAAGTAAAGGACTGCATCAACATCCGACCGATTCCGCCCGAGTTTGTCCCTCTCACCAGGTGCGCATGGTGCCCGGTTCGCGTACGGTTGACGGCTGCCCTACGCACAGCAGAAGGGGGCCTGGGTGGCCGCGCACAACGCCACGCACGCACCGGACCACGCACCGGATTCCGTTCGCGACCGTGAGATCGAGGCCGAGCAGACGCACCTGGACCGCGTCTACCGGCGCCTTGAGGAGAAGATCCACGAGGCCGAGTTCCTGATGGACGACGCCGCCAAGCGGGGCCAGGTCGGCACGCCCGGCGCGCTCGCCGAGCGGGACGCCCAGGTCTTCCAGGCCGGCGTCCACCTCCACCGGCTGAACTCCGAGTACGAGGACTTCCTCTTCGGCCGGATCGACCTGCTCCTGGGCAAGGACGGCAAGAAGGGCCCGGACGGCGCCTACACCTCCGTCGAGCCCGCCGAAGGAGCCATCGAGAACAACCGCGCCGCGATCGCCGAGACGCTGCACATCGGCCGCCTCGGCGTCCTCGACGCGGACTACTCCCCGCTGGTCATCGACTGGCGGGCACCGGCGGCCGCGCCCTTCTACCGCGCCACCCCGGTCGCCCCCGGCCGGGTCGTCCGCCGCCGGGTGATCCGCTCCAAGGGCCGCCGGGTCCTCGGCGTCGAGGACGACCTGATGCGCCCGGAGGTCACCGCCACGCTCGACGGCGAGGAGCTGCCGGCGGTCGGCGACGGCGCGCTGATGGCGGCGCTCGGCCGGGCCCGCAGCCACACCATGCGGGACATCGTCGCCTCCATCCAGGCCGAGCAGGACATGGTGATCCGGGCCCCCGCCGCCTCCGTCACAGAAGTCGAGGGCGGACCCGGCACGGGCAAGACCGCGGTCGCCCTGCACCGCGCCGCCTACCTCCTCTACCAGGACCGTCGGCGCTACGCGGGCGGCATCCTGATCGTCTCCCCGACGCCGCTGCTGGTCGCCTACACCGAGGGCGTGCTGCCCTCGCTCGGCGAGGAGGGCCAGGTCGCCATCCGCGCGCTGGGCTCGCTGGTCGACGGCGCCGAGGCGACCGCCTACGACCCGCCGGCGGTGGCCCGCGTCAAGGGCTCCTCGCGGATGCAGAAGCTGCTGCGCAAGGCGGCCCGCGGGGCGCTGGAGCTGGCGGCGCCGGGCCCGGCCGGGCCGGAGCGGGAAGCCGCCGGGCCGGGCGCCGGCCAGGACGCCCAGCTGTCCCTGGAGGACCTCTTCGCCGCCGCGCCGGCCCCCGCGCCCGAGGACCGGGCCGGCCGCCGGACCCGCTCCAGGACCCCGCGGCCCGCCCCCGCCGCGCCCGCCCGGCTGCGAGTCGTCGCGTTCGGCTCGCGCATCGAGCTGGACGCCGACGCCCTGCACGCCATCCGGCAGTCGGCGCTCGGCGGCACCGCCCCGGTCAACCTGCTCCGCCCGCGCGCCCGCCGGCTGATCCTCGACGCCCTGTGGAGCGCCTCGGGCGCCGGCCGCCGCTACACCGACCCCGAGCTGGCCGCCGAGGCCCGCCAGGGCTTCGACGAGGACATCACCACCGAGCCCGAGTTCCAGGCCTTCCTGGACGCCTGGTGGCCCGAGCTGAACCCGCGCGGGGTGCTGGCCGCGATGGCCGACGAACGGCGGCTGGGCCGCTGGGCCCGCCGGATCCTCAACCCCCGCGAGGTGCGCCAACTGGCCCGCTCCCTGGGCCGGTTGGACGCGTCCGGCCACGGCCCGCTGTCGGTGCACGACATCGCGCTGCTGGACGAGCTCCAGCAGATCCTCGGCGCCCCGATGCGCCCGGCCCGCCCGCGCGAGGCCGACCCGCTCGACCAGCTGACCGGTCTGGAGGAGCTGACGACCTACGCGGACCGCAACGGCGGCGGCCGCAGCCGCCGGGAACGGCTGGACGAGGAGCGCACCGACTACGCCCATGTCATCGTCGACGAGGCGCAGGACCTGACGCCGATGCAGTGGCGCATGGTCGGCCGCCGCGGTCGGCACGCCACCTGGACCGTCGTCGGCGACCCGGCGCAGTCCTCCTGGTCCGACCCGGACGAGGCCGCGCTCGCCCGTGACGAGGCGCTCGGCACCCGCCCGCGCCGCCGGTTCACGCTCACCGTGAACTACCGCAACCCCGCGGAGATCGCCGAGCTGGCCGCCAGGGTCCTGGCGCTGGCGATGCCCGGCATGGTGTCGCCGAAGGCGGTCCGCTCGACGGGACTGGAGCCGCGCTTCGCGTTCGCCGCTGACGGCGCCGGGCCCGCGGCCGGCTCCGCCGCCGGTTCTGCGGCTGGTTCTGTGGCCGGCTCCCGCGGCGATGGCGCGCTGGCGCGGGCCACGGTCGCCGAGGCCGAGCGGCTGCTGGGCGAGGTGGACGGCACGGTCGGCGTCGTGGTGGCCATGAACCGCCGTGAGCAGGCCCGCCGTTGGCTCGCCCCGCTCGGGGACCGGGTGGTGGCGCTGGGCTCCCTGGAGGCCAAGGGCCTGGAGTACGACGCCACGCTGGTGGTCTCGCCGGCCGAGATCGCCGACGAGTCGCCGGCCGGGCTGCGGGTGCTCTATGTGGCGCTGACCCGGGCCACCCAGCAGCTGACGGTGCTGTCCGCCGAACGGGACGAGCCGGACGCGGCCGGGGTGCCCGACCTGTTGCGGGACTGAGCCCGCCGGGCCGACCGCCGTCCGGGGGGTCCTGAAATCCGTCCCCCGCGACGGGATTCGCTTCCGGAGATGGTTTGTTAGCCTGGGTGACGGCACCGGCTCGATCCAAGCCCCCGGGCCCAACCATCGTCGCTACGAGCGACCACTTGCCGCGAGGCGAGCATGGCGGGTCGGTGTCATAGCCCTGAGAGGCCCACGTCACCACGTGACGTGGGCCTCTTTGCTTGGCTGATCAATTCTCGTATGGTGGAAGAAGATTTCCGAAGTCGATGCCTGCTGGTGAACACAACGTTCGCAATCCCGGGCGGCTACCACGTACTCAGGGGTAGGTGCGACGATCGGACGGCACAACGCTGTGACAAGCAGCGAAACACAGCGAAACGGTGAAAGCAGAGGAAGTCGGCCATGGCAACGGCGCCCAGCGTCTCCTACTCGATGACGGTCCGGCTGGAGGTGCCCGCGAGTGGAACCGCGGTCTCCCAGCTCACCACGGCCGTCGAGTCCAACGGAGGCTCGGTGACCGGCCTCGACGTCACCGCGTCCGGACACGAAAAGCTCCGCATCGACGTCACCATCGCGGCCACCTCGACCGCGCACGCCAACGAGATCGTCGAGCAGCTCCGCACCATCGAGGGCGTCTCGCTCGGCAAGGTCTCCGACCGTACGTTCCTGATGCACCTCGGCGGCAAGATCGAGATGTCGTCGAAGCACCCCATCCGCAACCGTGACGACCTGTCCATGGTCTACACCCCCGGTGTCGCCCGGGTCTGCCAGGCCATCGCCGACAACCCCGAGGACGCCCGCCGGCTGACCATCAAACGCAACAGCGTCGCGGTCGTCACCGACGGCTCCGCCGTCCTCGGTCTCGGCAACATCGGTCCCAAGGCCGCCCTGCCCGTCATGGAGGGCAAGGCGGCCCTCTTCAAGCGCTTCGCTGGCATCGACGCCTGGCCGCTCTGCCTGGACACCCAGGACACCGACGCGATCGTGGAGATCGTCAAGGCCATCGCCCCCGGCTTCGCCGGCATCAACCTGGAGGACATCTCCGCCCCCCGCTGCTTCGAGATCGAGGCGCGGCTGCGCGAGGCCCTGGACATCCCGGTCTTCCACGACGACCAGCACGGCACCGCCATCGTGGTGCTCGCCGCCCTCACCAACGCGCTGCGGGTCGTCGGCAAGAAGATCGAGGACGTCCGGGTCGTGATGTCCGGCGCCGGTGCGGCCGGTACCGCCATCCTCAAGCTGCTGCTGGCCGCCGGCGTCCGGCACGCCGTCGTCGCCGACATCCACGGTGTGGTGCACGCCGCCCGGGCCGACCTGGTCGACGCCGACCCGGACTCGGCGCTGCGCTGGATCGCCGACAACACCAACCCCGAGGGCGTCACCGGCACCCTGCGGGAGGCCGTGGTCGGCGCGGACGTCTTCATCGGCGTCTCCGCGCCCAACGTCCTCGACGGCGACGACGTGGCGAAGATGGCCGACGGTGCGATCGTGTTCGCACTCGCCAACCCCGACCCGGAGGTCGACCCGGCCGTCGCCCGGCAGACCGCCGCCGTCGTGGCCACCGGCCGCTCCGACTTCCCCAACCAGATCAACAACGTCCTGGTGTTCCCCGGCGTCTTCCGCGGCCTCCTGGACGCCCACTCCCGTACGGTGAACACCGAGATGATGCTGGCCGCGGCCCGCGCTCTCGCGGACGTCGTCCTGGAGGACGAGGTCAACCCGAACTACATCATCCCCAGCGTCTTCAACGAGAAGGTCGCGGGCGCGGTGGCCGGAGCGGTCCGGGCGGCGGCCAAGGACAGCGAGCCGACTGTGACGGCCGCCACGGCGGTCTGAGTACGGCGCGTCGCGAGACACGCCCTTGTTGGGGGCCCCATAGGGTGGCGGACAGTATGTGGCCGCCGTCTTCTGGGGTCGGTACGGAGCGGGACGGGCACGGAGCGTCACCACGAGGAGTCAGTGGCGCTTTTCGTGTGACCCTGCTGGGTGCCGGATTGGCTTTACCGCCGCAGGTAGGGGCAGGATGCGTAACCGGGCGAGAGGGTCTGGCACCAGACCTGGGTCCGGAGAGTGTCCGAGGACCCTGGCAGCATCGGCTTCGCTGTGCCCTACATGCGGCTAATGCCGCGTGGCACGCCTCATTGGCAAGAAGAACACGGGAGTACAAACATGAACCGCAGTGAGCTGGTGGCCGCTCTGGCCGATCGCGCCGAGGTGACCCGCAAGGACGCCGACGCCGTTCTGGCCGCCCTCGCCGAGGTGACCGGCGAGGTCGTCGCCAAGGGCGACGAGAAGGTCACCATCCCCGGCTTCCTCACCTTCGAGCGCACCCACCGTGCCGCTCGCACCGCGCGCAACCCGCAGACCGGCGACCCGATCCAGATCCCGGCCGGCTACAGCGTGAAGGTCTCCGCGGGCTCCAAGCTCAAGGAAGCCGCCAAGGGCAAGTAAGACCCTCAGCACGACGTGACAGGGCGGCCATCCCCTCCAGGGGTGGCCGCCTTTTCGTGTCCCCGGCCGGGCGTCGTCCCCGGGCCACCACGGCCGTGCAGGCCCGGGTGTGAGGCCCGGGAGTCCGGGACCTCGGCGGACCCCGCCCGGCGCGGCAGCGGCGGCCTCAGGGGTCTCCCGGGCGGCCGTGGGCGCGGACTCCTGCCGGCCGATCGGGGTGGCGGCGCGCAGGAGGCCGGGCACGGTCGTGCCGGGCGAGCGGCGCGACCGTGCCCGGGGCGCACCAAGGGGCGGCCACCCGGACCGGGTGGCCGCCCCTTCGTGGGCCGGCTGCGGCGCCGCGTCAGTTGCTCAGCGCGCCGTTGGGCAGCTCCACCTTGCCGCCCAGTTCCACGAGCTTCGCCATGAAGTTCTCGTAGCCGCGGTTGATCAGGTCGATGCCGTGCACCCGGGAGGTGCCCTGCGCCGCCAGCGCCGCGATCAGGTACGAGAACCCGCCGCGCAGGTCGGGGATGACCAGGTCGGCGCCCTGGAGCTTGGTCGGGCCGCTGACGACCGCGGAGTGCAGGAAGTTGCGCTGGCCGAAGCGGCAGGCGGAGCCGCCCAGGCACTCGCGGTAGAGCTGGATGTGCGCGCCCATCTGGTTGAGCGCGGAGGTGAAGCCGAGCCGGGACTCGTAGACCGTCTCGTGGACGATGGACAGGCCCGAGGCCTGGGTGAGGGCGACCACCAGGGGCTGCTGCCAGTCGGTCTGGAAACCGGGGTGGACGTCGGTCTCCAGCGCGATGGCGTTGAGCGAGCCGCCCGGGTGCCAGAAGCGGATGCCCTCGTCGTCGATCTCGAAGGCGCCGCCGACCTTGCGGAAGGTGTTGAGGAAGGTCATCATCGACCGCTGCTGTGCGCCGCGGACGTAGATGTTGCCCTCGGTGGCCAGCGCCGCGGACGCCCAGGAGGCGGCCTCCAGGCGGTCCGGAAGGGCCCGGTGGGTGTAGCCGTTGAGCTTGTCGACACCGGTGATCCGGATCGTCCGGTCGGTGTCCATGGAGATGATCGCGCCCATTTTCTGGAGCACGCAGATCAGGTCCTCGATCTCCGGCTCCACGGCGGCGTTCGACAGCTCGGTGACGCCCTCGGCCAGGACGGCCGTCAGCAGCACCTGCTCGGTCGAGCCGACCGACGGGTACGGCAGGCGGATCTTGGTGCCGCGCAGCCGCTGCGGGGCCTCCAGGTACTGGCCGTCGTCGCGCTTCTCGATCTTCGCGCCGAACTGGCGCAGCACGTCGAAGTGGAAGTCCACCGGCCGGCCGCCGATGTCACAGCCGCCCAGGCCGGGGATGAAGGCGTGGCCGAGGCGGTGCAGCAGCGGGCCGCAGAACAGGATCGGGATCCGCGAGGAGCCGGCGTGCGCGTCGATGTCGGCGACGTTGGCGCTCTCCACGTGCGACGGGTCGAGGACCAGCTCGCCGGGCTCGTCACCGGGGCGGACCGTGACGCCGTGCAGCTGCAGCAGTCCGCGCACCACGCGCACGTCGCGGATGTCGGGCACGTTGCGCAGCCGGCTGGGTCCGCTGCCGAGCAGGGCGGCGACCATGGCCTTCGGCACAAGGTTCTTCGCACCGCGAACCCGGATCTCGCCCTCCAGCGGGGTGCCGCCGTGGACAAGCAGTACGTCGTCAGTAGAGACGGTCATGGATCTCGCGTTCCTGGAGACGGGCAGGGCCAAGCTGAAATGGTAAGGGCGGCCGAGGGGGTCTCCGTAGGCCCGTGCAGTCCCTGGGCATGTAATGGCTCTGTCACAACACGCTCGGCTACGATCCGCCTTTGATCCGTAATCGCCTTTTGGGGGAATTGGTGTGAATTGCCCCGAAGGGTCGTTCAGTGACCTGAACGGCCCCGCGGTGTTCCTCACGTGCGCCCGGGGCTGCCGCCGTACGCCCTGCCCTGCTCTCGCACGGGATCGGGCGTTGACTCCCCGCTTCGGGCAGAAGTGCGGGATCATGTGGCCATGACCGAGGTGTCCTCGCTCACAGGCCGGCTGCTCGTCGCGACGCCCGCGCTCGCCGATCCGAACTTCGACCGTGCGGTGGTGCTGCTCCTCGACCACGACGAGGAGGGCTCCCTCGGCGTGATCCTCAACCGCCCCACTCCGGTCGGCGTCGCCGACATCCTCGCGCCGTGGGCCGCGCTGGCCGGTGAGCCCGGGGTGGTCTTCCAGGGCGGCCCGGTCTCGCTGGACTCGGCGCTCGGGGTCGCCGTGGTGCCCGGTGGGCCGTCCGGTGAGAGCGGCATCCCGTCCGTGGAGGGCGGCGGCCGGTCCGGTGACGACGGCGACGGGACGGCGGGGGTGCAGGCCGCGGACCGGGCCGAGGTGGAGTCGGGTGACGAGCCGCTGGGCTGGCGCAGGGTGCACGGCGCGATCGGCCTGGTCGACCTGGAGGCCCCGCCGGAGCTCCTCGCCGCGGTGCTCGGCAGCCTGCGGATCTTCGCCGGGTACGCGGGCTGGGGGCCGGGCCAGCTGGAGGACGAGCTGGTGGAGGGGGCCTGGTACGTCGTCGAGTCCGAGCCCGGTGACGTCTCCTCGCCCGATCCCGAGCAGCTGTGGCGGGCGGTGCTGCGGCGGCAGCGCAACGAGCTGGCGATGGTGGCGACGTACCCGGACGACCCGTCGCTGAACTGAGCGGGGCGGGCCGGTCGAACGCCCGGAACTTCGTTGAGGCTTGGATTATTGTGACGGTCTCGTCATGGGGAATTGTCAGTCCCCGTCGCTATGGTGCGACGTGAGAGGGGACGGTGCGCGGACGCCCCGGCGGGCCGCGCTGGACAACGGGGGTGAGCGCCATGCACAGGCCGAGTGAGCCCGAGGATCTGGACCATCCGGAGCGGCTGTGGGCGCGCGCCGCGACGCTCGCGGTGGTGGCGGCCGCCGTGGACGACTGGGACGAATTCTCCTTCGGCGCCCACGGGTTGCAGTGCTGGAACGACGGCGGCGCGTACTGGTGGCGGCTGAAACTCTACGACGACGGCCGGGCGCTGCTGTGCGGCCAGGACTCGGACGGCAGTTACACGCACGACGGGGGCCGGCAGATCGACTTCCTGGCCGGCGGCCCCGCGTGGCTGCCCTGGGAGCGGCTGCGGCACGACGCCGAGGGCAACCTCTTCGGCTTCGTCTACTGGTGGCAGGACGGCTCCTGGGCCCGCGCGCCGTACCCGGAGAAGCTGCCGGACGACGGCCTGGCGATGGCGATGAGCTGGGTCGCGCCCGGCGACGCCGCGGTCGGGCGGATCGTCGACGACCTCGTGGCGCGCACCGAGACCGAGGTCGACGCCGCGCCCGCGGTCCGTGCCTTCCTCGCCGCCGCCCAGGCCCGCACGGTCGGCGCCCAGGACGTCACCGCGCTGCTGGGCGCGGTCTGCGACGAGGACTCCTGGTACGAGGTCCGGCCGGCGGCCGCGCTGGAGTTCGCGCAGACACTGGGCCTGACGGCCGGCGACCGCGGTGGGGTGGCGGTGACCTCGTAGGGCGCGGGTCGGCCCTACGAGGTCACCGCCACCCTGCGGCGGCGGTGGTCACCGGCCGCCGGGTGCGGCCGGCCCGCCCGGGCCCGCCTGGACACCCAGGGCGAAGAAGCGCTCGGCGAGCGGATGGGCGTCGCGCGCCGGCAGGGCCAGGTGGACCGGTACGGCGGGGGCGTTCTTCAGGCGGATGTAGCGGATGCCGGGGTGGGTGTGGCGCCGGGCCAGCGGTTCCGGGGCCACCCCGACGCCGTGCCCGGCGGCGACCGCCTCCAGCCATTCGTCCACGTTCCCCGCCGTGCAGGAGAGGTGGGGCCGCCACGCCGCGGGCCACAGCTCGGGCCGGGTGCTGCCGGTGACGGTGTTGACCACCAGCGGCAGTCCGGCCAGCTCGGTCCAGTCCAGCACCCGCCGGCCGGCCAGGGCCGAGACGGCGGCCGGCAGCCCGGGCGCGTGGCGGGGCAGGGCCGCGACCCGTGGCTCGTGCAGCAGCAGCGTGCTGCGCAGCCCGGCGTCCTCGGGGACCTCGCCGCGCAACACCACCACGTCCGACTCCCCGCTCTCCAGCCCGGCGAGCGGCGCATCCCGGCGCACCAGCCGCACGCCGGCACCGGTCGCCGCCTCGAAGGTCGCGGTGAGCGCGGTGCAGACGGCGGGCAGCAGCGAGGTGAAGCCCAGCCGCAGGAGCGCGGGCCCGTCGGGCGGGCGCAGCGCCGCGGTCAGCCGGGGGAGCAGCGGTGCCAGGTCGGCGTAGAGCCGCTGCCCGGCGTCGGTGAGCTCGACCCGGCGGGTCGTACGGTCCAGCAGCCGGGCGCCGAGCGCGGTCTCCAGCGCGCGGACGGTGCGGGTCAGCGCGGGCTGGCCGATCCGCAGCCGGTCCGCGGCATGGGTGAAGCTGCGCTCCTCCGCGACGGCGAGGAAGCCGCGCAGATGCCGCAGTGCCACGCCGTCGAGGGCGGCAGGGGGGCGCTCGTCATTCATGCCGACCCAGCATAAGTGCACCCCGTCGAGCATTTCCCGCGGGATCCGGAGACTCCCTACGGTTCCTTGGTCGGTTCCACCCGGGCGCCGGGCACACCGCCCGGCGCCCGGACGATCAGGGGAGTTGAGTGCGGTGCGCAAGGTCTGGCTGCTGACGCTGGGGGCGTTCACCCTCGGCCTGGACGCCTATGTGATGGCCGGATTGCTACCGGTCCTCGCGGCGGACATCGGCACCCGGGTGTCGCTGGCCGGCCAGTTGGTCACGGTCTTCACGCTGGCCTACGCGGTCTCGGCCCCGCTGGTCGCCGGCCTGTTCTCCGGCGCCCGGCCCCGGCTGCTGATCCTCGCCGCGCTGGCGGTCTTCACGCTCGGGAACGGCGCGACGGCGCTGGCCCCCTCGCTGGGCGCGCTGCTGGCCGCCCGGGCGGTCGCGGGCGCCGGGGCCGGGGTCTACTCGGCGCTGTCCACGGCGGCCGCCGCCGCCCTGGCGCCGGAGGGGCGGCGCGGCCGGGCGCTGGCGCTGGTGATGGGCGGGATGAGCGCGGGCACGGTGCTGGGCGTGCCGATCGGGGTGCTGCTGGCCGAACACACCGGCTGGCGGGCCACGATGTGGCTGCTCACCGGCCTCGGCGGGCTGGCGCTCACCGGTCTGGCGGTGCTGCTGCCACAGGTGCCGGCCGGTCCCGCGGTGCCGGTCCGTGCCCGGCTGGCGGCCCTCACGGACCGCGCGCTGGCCCCCGTCGTCGGGGTGTCCTTCCTCGCCGCGGTGGCCAGCCTCGGGCTGTACACCTACCTCGCGCCGGTGCTCGCCGCGGCGGGCGGTGTCGACGAGGTCGCCCCGTACCTGTGGGCGTGGGGCGTCGGTGGCGTGCTGGGCAGTCTGTTGGTCGGGCCGCTGGTGGACCGCAGCGGACCGTCCGGGCCGGGGCGCCCGACCGGGCGGACCCCGGCGGACCCCACGGGGCGGGCGGTGGACGGTGGGCGCCGGATCCGGGTGCTGGTCGGCGGGGTGCTGGTGGCGATCGTCGCGGCACAGGCGCTGCTGCCGTGGCTGGCCGGCACGGCGCTGCCGGGTGCGGTGGCCGCGCTGGTGGTGTGGGGCGCCGCGGGCTGGGCGCTCCAGGTGCCCCAGCAGCACCGGCTGCTCCGGCTGAGCGCACGGCGCGGCACGGTCGCCCTCGCCCTGAACAATTCGGCGCTCTATCTGGGCAGCGCGGTCGGCTCGGCGCTCGGCGGGCTGGCGCTCGGATCGGGGCTGGCCCCGTACGCGCTGCCGTGGGCGGCCGCCGGGGTGGCGGCGGTGGGCCTCCTGCTCCACGTGGTGGCGGGCCGACGCGCCCGGGTCGCCGCGGGCGTGAGTACCCTTGGCAGTTATGAGCACTGTTGAGCCCGAGCGCGGGGCAGGTACGGGCACCCTCGTAGAGCCGACGCCGCAGGTGTCGCACGGCGACGGCGACCACGAGCGCTTCGCCCACTACGTCCAGAAGGACAAGATCATGGCGAGCGCGCTCGACGGGACCCCCGTCGTGGCGCTCTGCGGCAAGGTGTGGGTGCCGGGCCGTGACCCGAAGAAGTACCCCGTGTGCCCCATGTGCAAGGAGATCTACGAGTCCATGGGCGCCGGCGGCGACAAGGACAAGGGCGGCAAGGGCGACGGCAAGAAGTAGCGACCGCGGGCGCAGCGCCCGGTCGAACAGCAGCAGCCGTGTGACGGAGCCGTCGGTCATGCGGTAACGGTGCCCCGCCGTGAGGACGGGCCCGGGTTCCTCGGGGACCCGGGCCCGCCGGCGTTCCCGGCCGGTCGTCGTTCCCGCCCCCTCGGCGGAGTGATCAACTCCCTTCGGGCCCGCGGCAGTTGTGCCGGGCGAGAGTCCGTTGTGCAGGCGGCGCCACCGACCGGGAGGGGCCGCCGGGCGGGTCTTCTCCGCATGCGTACGGCGCCGACGGGTTTGCGGCCCGGGCGGCGCGGTGAAGGACTGACGGCATGCCGGACACAGACACCCACCCGGGACGGGCCGCCGGCCTCGTCCCGGCGCCGCTGAGCATCGACGGCCCGCACCGCGGCACCGTCCGCCTCGGCGCCGACACCGCCCTCGCCGCCGCGCCGGGCACCGAGGACACCGCGCGCTGGCTGCGCGCCACCCTCGGCGCGGCCTTCGGCCTGCCACTGCCGCCCGGCTCGCCCGAGGCGACCGACACCCTGGCGCTCGCCCTCGACCCCGCCCTCCCGGCGGAGGGCTACCGCCTGGAGGCCGACGCACGGTGGGGCGTACGGATCACCGGCGGCGGTCCCGCCGGCGTCTTCTGGGGCACCCAGACGCTCCGTCAGCTCCTCGGCCCGCTCGCCTTCCGCCGCGCCCCGCTCGCCCCGGACCGCCCCGTCGTCCTGCCCCAGCAGACCATCGAGGACGGCCCCCGCTTCGGCTGGCGCGGCATGCTGCTCGACGTCGCCCGGCACTTCCTGCCCAAGGACGGCGTGCTGCGCTACCTCGACCTGCTCGCCGCCCACAAGCTCAACGTCCTCCACCTCCACCTCACCGACGACCAGGGTTGGCGCATCGAGATCGCGCGCTACCCCAAGTTGACCGAAATCGGCGGCTGGCGCGAGCGCACCAAGCTCGGACACCGCGCCTCCCCGCTGTGGGACGACCGTCCGCACGGCGGCTACTACACCCACGACGACATCCGCGAGATCGTCGCCTACGCCGCCCAGCGGCACATCACCGTCGTCCCCGAGATCGACGTCCCCGGACACTCGCAGGCCGCCATCGCCGCCTACCCGGAACTCGGCAACGCCGACGTCGTCGACACCACCTCCCTGAAGGTCTGGGACACCTGGGGCGTCAACCCCAACGTACTGGCACCCACCGACACCACCCTGCGGTTCTACGAGCACGTCCTCGCGGAGGTCCTCGACCTCTTCCCCTCGCCGTTCGTGCACATCGGCGGCGACGAGTGCCCCAAGGACCAGTGGCGGGCGTCCGCCGCCGCCCAGGCCCGGATCGCCGAGCTGTCGTTGTCCGGCGAGGACGAGCTGCAGAGCTGGTTCATCCGGCACTTCGACCGCTGGCTCGCCGACCGCGGCCGGCGGCTCATCGGCTGGGACGAGATCCTGGAGGGCGGCCTGGCCGACGGTGCCGCCGTCTCCTCCTGGCGCGGCTACGCCGGCGGTGTGGCCGCGGCCAAATCCGGCCACGACGTCGTCATGTGCCCCGAACAACAGGTGTACCTGGACCACCGTCAGCACCCCTCCCCGGACGAGCCGGTACCGATCGGCTTCGTACGGACCCTGGAGGACGTCTACCGCTTCGAGCCGGTGCCATCCGAGTTGACGGACGAACAGGCCGCGCACGTCCTGGGCACCCAGGCCAACGCCTGGACCGAGGTCATGGACACCCCGGCGCGCCTCGACTACCAGGTCTTCCCGCGGCTGGCCGCGTTCGCCGAGGTCGCCTGGTCACGACTGCCGGCCCCGGCCGACCGCGACTACCGGGACTTCACCCGGAGGATGGCCGTCCACTACACCCGCCTCGACGCCCTCGGCGTCGACTACCGCCCGCCCGGCGGCCCCCGCCCCTGGCAGAAACGCCCCGGAGTGCTCGGACGCCCGATCGACGGGGCGCCCCCAAACGTGTGAGCCCCGGTGCACCGACGGCCCCCGGTCGGCCGGTCCCTGGGACCCTGGTGGCGTACGGCGGTTGCCACCCCCGCGCCGCGGTGGACCCCGGGGGCACCGCCGTACCGCCGGGGCGCTCCCCGTACAGCGCCCCCGACGCCCTGACGCCGCATCCTTCACCGGCTGTGGCGGACGAAACCGGACCAGCACCCTGTTCGGGGACGGATCGTCGCTTCCTGGACCCTCGCGCCGAGGGGCCGGGAAGATGTGCCAGAGTTGCCACGTCCGGGCAGTGAGCACGTACCGTACGGCGGAGCGGAACTGCCGGGACACCCGGGGAAGGGGCAGCTGGCTTGACCACGCACGCACCGCACGCGTCGCACACGGTGACGTTGCCGGCCTCGCTCGACGAGGCGGTGGCGGCGCTCACCGCCATGCCCGCCGCCGTGCCCGTCGCGGGCGGCACCGATCTCATGGCGGCGGTCAACGCCGGACTCCTCAGACCCGCAGGCCTGGTGGGCCTGGGGCGGATCAGTGAGATCCGCGGCTGGCAGTACCTGGACGGCCATGCGCTGCTCGGCGCCGGACTGACCCTCGCCCGCATGGGACGCCCCGACTTCGCCGCCCTGATCCCGGCCCTGGCCGCCGCCGCCCGTGCGGCCGGCCCGCCGCAGATCCGCAACGCCGGCACGCTCGGCGGCAACATCGTGACCTCGGCACCCACGGGCGACACCCTCCCGGTGCTCGCCGCCCTGGAAGCCACCGTGATCGTCGCCGGCCCCGGGGGCAGCCGTCGCGAGATCCCGGTCAGCCACCTCCTGGCCGGCCGCGAGATCCTGCACCCCGGCGAACTCGTCGGCTTCGTACGGGTGCCGCTGCTGCACGCCCCGCAGACCTTCCTGAAGGCCAGCGGCCGCACCGGCCCCGGGCGCGCCACCGCGTCGGTCGCGCTGGTCCTGGACCCCGCCCGGCGCGGTGTGCGCTGCGCGGTCGGCGCGGTCGCCGCCATGCCGCTGCGGCCCCTGGAGGCCGAGCAGTGGGTGGCCTCGATCATCGACTGGGACGGCGAACGCGGCCTGGTGCCCGAGGCGCTGACCGCCTTCGGCGACTACGTCGCCGCCGCCTGCATCCCGGACCCGGCACCACCGGAGGACGGCTCCGAACCGGCGACCCTGCCGCCGGCCGCGCTGCACCTGCGGCGTACGGTGGCAGCCCTGGCCCGCCGCGCACTTGGGAGGGCGCTCTCGTGAGTGAGGCAGACAACCGCCATCCGCAGCAGCCGCACGCCGATCAGGGCTGGCAACCGCTGCCGCAGGGCGGCGAGTACGAGTCGGAGGCTACGGCCTTCGTGCAGCTGCCCGAGGGCTTCACCACCGGGGTCTACGGCGGCCGGACGCCCGGCTACCCCCCGGGCGCCGACCCGCTCGCCGCGCCCGGCCACGGCTACACTCCGCCGTCCTCGTTCACCCCGCACGCCGCCCCGCCGGTCGCGGGGGGGAACGCCGACCCGGCGGCCACCGGCCAGTGGACGATGCCGTTCGCGGACCAGTCGGCCGGATACGCCGACCCGTCCACCGGCTACCCCGCCCACCCCGAGCACGCGGCCCACCAGGGCCCGTCCGCGGGCTACCCGGGTGGCGCACCCGAGGTGGCGCAGCCCTGGGGCGGCGCCCCCGTGGAGTGGCCCGTGGCGGGCAGCCCGGAGGCGGGCGGCGGCGCGTGGACGGTTCCGGCGGCGGCCGACGACGGCCTGGAGGAGTCCGGCGAGTACCTGGTCGGCCACGACGGACCGGCAGGACACCCGGGACCGACCGGCGGCTACCCGGGCGGCTACCCGGGCGCCGGCGCGTACGACGGCGCGCCCGGCGGCGCGGACGCCGGTGCCACCGCACGCACCGGCCACTGGAACTTCACCGCCGGCCTGAGCGCCACGAGCGGGGCCGAGACGCACTCCAGAGAGCCGCAGGAGGCCCCGCCGGGCGCACCGGCCGACGACGCCTACGGCGACCCCGCGGGCGGCCCGTACGCGCCGGAGAGCGGCCTTGCGGGTCACGGCACGGCGCCCGCCCCGGGCCACGCCGGCGACCCGGGCGTCGAACTGCCCGGCGGCGGTCTGTCGGGCGCCGGCGGGTACCCGCCGGTCGCGGGCGACCCGCACGCCGCGGCCGGGGGCGCGGCGACCGGGCACTGGTCGCTGCCGGCCGACGCGCTCGCCCAGTGGCCGCCGGCCACCGAGCACGCTCCGTCGACACACGACACGGCGTCCGACGTGCCCGCCCCGGCCGGCGCGGAGGGCTGGGCGGCCCCGGCGGCCGACGGCGAACACCCGGCGGACCCCGCCGACTTCACCGGGTCCGGCGAAGCGGAGCCGACCGGTCCCGTCGTGCCCGCCTCGTCCGCGGCTGCCCCGGCCGCCGGAGCGGCCGGGGGCGACACCGAGCGCCCCGTGGACGCAGTGGATGCCGCGGCCGCGGTGGACGCGCCCCTGGACGCCGTCGTACCGGACGTCGCCACCGGCCCCGAGGCCCCCGGCGAGCCCGCGGACCACGACGGCGGTGGCACCGGGGCGACCGGCCTCGCCACCGGTGCGGACACCGCCGAGGACACCGGCCCCACGGGCGCCGGGGTCCCCGCCGTCGAGGACCCCGCCGCGGCCCCCGGCAGCGAGGCGTCCGCCGACGACCACGACGAACACCCCGCCGCCTCCTACGTCCTGCGGGTGAACGGCATCGACCGCCCGGTCACCGACGCCTGGATCGGCGAGTCGCTGCTGTACGTGCTGCGCGAGCGGCTCGGTCTGGCCGGCGCCAAGGACGGCTGCTCGCAGGGCGAGTGCGGCGCCTGCTCCGTCCAGGTGGACGGGCGGCTGGTCGCGTCCTGCCTGGTGCCCGCGGCGACCGCCGCGGGCAGCGAGGTCCGTACGGTCGAGGGCCTCGCCCAGAACGGCGTGCCCTCCGACGTCCAGCGCGCCCTGGCCGCCTCCGGTGCCGTGCAGTGCGGCTTCTGCGTACCGGGCATGGCGATGACCGTGCACGACCTCCTGGAGGGCAACCACGCCCCCACCGAGCTGGAGACCCGCAAGGCGCTGTGCGGCAACCTCTGCCGCTGCTCCGGCTACCGGGGCGTGCTGGACGCCGTCGAAGAGGTCGTCAAGTCCCGCGCGGAGGCCGCCGAGGCGCCCTTCGCGGCGGACGAGCCGGCCGGGGCGACCCCGGCGGACACCGCCCGCATCCCCCACCAGGCAGGCCCCGCCGACCCCATGGGCCATGCCCCGCACGACCAGGACCCGTACCCGGGAGGCACCGCATGAGTGGCACGCCGGATGGTGCCGCCGCCATCACCGCGACCCCCGCGGCGGGCGTCCCGATCCCGCCCGACGAGCCGCCGCTGCGCGGCCTGGGCGTCTCCCTGCCGCCCGCCGACGCCGCGGCGAAGACCGAGGGCACCTTCCCGTACGCCGCCGACCTGTGGGCCGAGGGGCTGCTGTGGGCGGCGGTGCTGCGCTCGCCGCACCCGCGCGCCCGGATCCTGTCGGTCGACACCAAGCACGCCCTGGAGCTGCCGGGCGTCCGTGTCGTCGTCACGCACGAGGACGTCCCCGGGGACGCCGGGCACGGCCGGGGCGTCGCCGACCGCCCGGTCTTCGCCAAGGACGAGGTCCGCCACCACGGCGAGCCGATCGCCGCGGTGGCCGCCGACCACCCCGACACGGCACGGCTGGCCGCCGCCGCCATCGCCGTCGAGTACGAGGTCCTGGACGCCGTCACCGATCCCCAACTGGCCTTCGAGGCTGAGCCGTTGCACCCGGACGGCAACCTCATCCGGCACATCCCGCTCCGCTTCGGCGACGCCGACGCCGTGGGCGAGGTGATGGTCGAGGGGCTCTACCGGATCGGCCGCCAGGACCCGGCGCCCATCGGGGCCGAGGCCGGGCTCGCGGTGCCGCGCCCCGACGGCGGGGTGGAGATCTACACCGCCTCCACCGACCCGCACACCGACCGCGATCTGGCCGCCGCCTCCTTCGGCCTGGAGCCGGAGAAGGTCAAGGTCGTGGTGACCGGTGTGCCCGGCGCCACCGCCGACCGCGAGGACCCCGGCATCCAGCTGTCGCTGGGCCTGCTGGCGCTGCGCACCGGCTGCCCCGTCAAGCTCGCCGCCACCCGCGAGGAGTCCTTCCTCGCGCACGCCCACCGCCACCCCACGCTGCTGCGCTACCGCCACCACGCGGACGCCAACGGCAAGCTGGTCAAGGTGGAGGCGCAGATCCTCATGGACGCCGGCGCCTACGCCGACACCTCCGCCGATGCGCTCGCCGCCGCGGTCTCCTTCTCCTGCGGCCCCTACGTCGTCCCGCACGCCGTCGTCGACGGCTGGGCGGTGCGCACCAACAACCCGCCGTCCGGACACGTCCGGGGCGAGGGCGCGATGCAGGTCTGCGCGGCCTACGAGGGCCAGATGGACAAACTGGCCGCCCGTCTGGGCCTGGAGCCGGCCGAGATCCGGATGCGCAACGTCATGGCCACCGGCGACCTGCTCCCCACGGGGCAGACGGTGACCTGCCCCGCCCCCGTCGCCGAACTCCTCGACGCCGTGCGGGAGGCGCCGCTGCCGGAGCTGCCCAAGGACGCCCCCGAGGCGGAGTGGCTGCTGCCGGGCGGCCCCGGGGGCGCGGGGGAGCCGGGCGCGGTGCGCCGCGGTGTCGGCTACGCGCTGGGCATGGTGCACATGCTCGGCGCCGAGGGCACCGACGAGGTCTCCACCGCCACCGTCAAGGTCAGCGGCTCGGTCGCCACCGTCATCTGCGCGGCCGTGGAGACGGGTTCGGGCTTCACCACCCTGGCGCGGCAGATCGTCCAGGAGACCCTCGGGGTCGAGGAGGTGCACGTCGCCGGCGTCGACACCGACCAGCCGCCGGCCGGCGCGGCCTGCCACGGCCGGCACACCTGGGTGTCCGGCGGCGCCGTCGAGCGGGCCGCGAAGATGGTCCGCACCCAGCTCCTCCAGCCGCTGGCCCACAAGTTCGGCATGTCCACCGAACTCCTCCAGATCAGCGACGGCAAGATCACCTCGTACGACGGCGTGCTCAGCACCACCGTCGCCGAGGCCCTGGACGGCAAGGAACTGTGGGCCACCGCCCAGTGCCGCCCGCACCCCACCGAGCCGCTGGACGACGAGGGCCAGGGCGACGCCTTCGTCGGCCTCGCCTTCTGCGCCATCCGCTGCGTCGCCGACGTCGACATCGAGCTGGGCACCGTCCGGGTCGTCGAGATGACGGTCGCGCAGGACGTCGGACGGGTCCTCAACCCGCGCCAGCTGCGGGCCCGCATCGAGGCCGGCGTCACCCAGGGCCTGGGCGCCGCCCTGATGGAGAACCTGCGCACCACCCGCGGCCAGGTCCGCCACCCCGATCTGACCGGCTACGCGCTGCCGACCGCCCTCGACGCCCCCGACATCCGCATCGTCAAGCTCGTCGAGGAGCGCGACGTGATCGCCCCGTTCGGCGCCAAGCCGGCCAGCGCGGTCCCGGTGGTCACCTCCCCGGCCGCGGTGGCCTCCGCCGTCCGCGCCGCCACCGGCCGCCCCATCGGCCGCCTCCCCATCCGCCCCCAGGCGGCGGTGGCCCAGGTGGTGCAGCAGTAGGGGACCGGCCGAGGCACCAGGCCGCCTCCGAACACGCCCGGAGGCGGCCCCCACAACCGCGGGAACCGCCTCCGGACACCTGCACACCCCAACCGGTCACCTGGTCACGCATCGCGCGTATCGAGGCCGTGGCGGGATTCGAACCCACGTAACTCGCTTTGCAGGCGAGCCCCTCAACCACTCGGGCACACGGCCGGGTTGTGGTGCGGTTCCGACTCTAGGCCGCGGGGAGGGGGGCCGGACAAGGGTGCCGGGCGGGCCGCCATGAAGCTGCAATGCGGCGCAACACGGGGCAACGTTCGTCTACCGGGCGTCCCGTACGGCGACCAGGCCGTTGAAGACGCCGACGTAGGCCGTGCCGTCCGGGCCGAGGGTGATCGGGGCCCAGTTGTTGTCGTAGAGCGGGCCGGTGCCGGTGAGGCGCTTGAGGCGGGTCCGGCCGGTGCGGAAGTCGACGGCGGTCAGGTACCAGGCGTCGATGCCCAGGCGGTGCGGGTCCTTCGTGTAGGAGTAGAGCAGGCCGTTGACGGTGGACAGTTTGGCGACGGTGGAGGGGGAGCGTTCGGTGCTCTCCCAGACGGTGTCGCAGCCGCTGCCGTCCGGCCGGATGTCGATCCGGGTGATGCCTCCCACCACCGACCTGCCCAGCAGCAGCGAGGTGACGTTCTCGTAGCCGTAGTTGTTCTCGACGGCGAGGCTGTTGCCGTAGCCGATGAGGGAGTTGTCGGTGGTGGAGGCGCCGGAGCCGAAGACCGGGACGGAGCAGACCTCGCGGCCGGCGCCGGGGCCGGTGCGGCGGTAGACCAGGACGTGCATCCGGTCGTCGGCGTTGTCGGTGATGGCCACATAGGGGTGCGCGGCGTCGCCGAGGAGGGTCGGGGTGGTGCCGGAGCCCTGGTTGACGGAGCCCGGTTTGCCGCCCGTACCGCGGTCGTAGGTCCGCCGCCACTGGATGCGCGGGGTGCCGCCGGCGTCCGCGCGCAGGCTGTAGAGGGCGTGGTCGGAGACGAGGGAGACACCGTCCGCGGCCGCCGAGAAGCTGTTCTGGATCTCCTCGCCCGGCAGCCGGGCGGTGCGCACGGCTCCGGTCCGCGGGGCGATGGTGCCGATCCGGCCCTTACGGGTCACCCACCAGATCCGGCCGTCCCAGTCGGGCTGGACGGAGGTCACCGGATCGCACTCCCCGCGCGGATGGAGGTTGGTCCAGCCGACGCAGTCGTGCGGGACGTACGGGGTCAGGTCCCAGTCGCGGTCGACGGTGAAGTGCCAGCGGCCGTCGGCGGACCGGGCGTGCGAGAGCCGCAGGACGTGCTGCCGGGAGTCGGCGAGGACGACGCGGTCCGTGTTGTCGAGGTAGAAGTACGCGCCGCCCGAGGTGTCCTTGAAGATCTTGGAGAAGTCCAGCCGGGTGAGGGCTTCGACGGTGGAGGGGCGCTGCGGCAGCGCGTACTCGGCGAGCGTCTCCAGGCTCCCGGGGTCCAGGAGCTTGAGCCGGAACCCCCGGAAGGTGCCGCAGACGGTCAGGAGCCGTCCCCCGGAGTCGAAGGTGACCGTCGCGCACTCCCCGCCGAGCGCCGCCATCCGCGCACTGCTGACCGTCGGCCGGACACCGAGCGGACCCGGGAAGGGGTGGGTGTCGCTGCTGGCTCCGTCCCCGTGCATCCCGGCCCGCCCGTTGGGCGCGAGGTACGGATGTCGGGGCGGGGCCTGGTCCGCCGGCAGCGGGGCGGCGGTGGCCGGGGCGCCCTGGTACTGCGGGACCAGCCGGTGGCCCGGCGCGGGCGGCGGCGGTGCGGGACCCGCACCGCCCGCCGTGGAGCCCAAAGAGCCTTGTGCGCATGGGAGTTCCTCATCCATCCGTCGGCAACGGCGGACGAGAGTAGGACGGGGGAGCAAGGGAGTCCATGGTGTGCGGCGTGCCGGCACACGGCATTCATACGGCCGTCACGGGCCCCTTCCGAAGCCCGCCTCCCGCCCCACGGCGTAGGACCGACGACCGACCGGATCCCCGCCTTACGACAGGGGCGCACCGACCGTACGGCCCTTACGCTGGCCCGATGACCGCTGACCCGATATCCGCCGACCCCCGGGACCTGGACGACGACCGGGAGCCCGCCACCGAGGGGGTGCTGTCCCCGCGCCACCGCGCACTGACCTTGGGCATCATCTCCGTCGTCTCCCTCGTCGCGTTCGAGGCCAGCGCCGTGAACACCGCGATGCCGGTCGCCGCCCGGGCCCTGGACGGCGTCGGCCTGTACGCCTTCGCCTTCTCCGCCTTCTTCACGGCCAGCCTGTTCGCGATGGCGCTGTCGGGCGAGTGGAGCGACCGGCGCGGCCCGCTCGCGCCGCTGTTCAGCGGGATCGCCGCGTTCGGGGTGGGGCTGCTGATCGCGGGCGGCGCGCAGAGCATGGGGATGTTCGTCGCCGGCCGCGGTGTGCAGGGCTTCGGCGGCGGGCTGGTGGTGGTGTCGCTGTACGTCGTGGTCGGCCGCGCCTACCCCGAACGGTTGCGCCCGTCGGTCATGGCGGCGTTCTCGGCGGCCTGGGTGGTGCCGGTGATCGTCGGCCCGCTGGTCGCCGGGACGGTTACCGAACAGCTCGGCTGGCGCTGGGTCTTCCTCTCCATCCCGGTGCTGATCCTGCTGCCGCTCGCGGTGATGCTCCCGGCGCTGCGGAAGCTGCCGCGCACCCGGCCGGCAGCGGGTGCCGGGCTCCGCCAGGTGCTGGGCAACCGACGCTGTCTGCTCGCGCTGGCCGTCGCGGCGGGCGCATGCCTGTTGCAGTACGCGGGCCAGCACCCGACGTGGCTCGCGCTGCTGCCGGCGACGGTCGGGCTGGCCCTGCTGGGGCCGGGCGTCGTACGCCTGCTGCCCCGCGGCACGTTCCGGGCGGCGCGCGGCCTGCCGACCGTGGTGCTGATGCGCGGGCTGGCGGCCGGGGCGCTGGTGGCGGCCGAGAGCTTCATCCCGCTGATGCTGGTCACCCAGCGCGGACTGTCCGCCACCCTCGCCGGCCTCTCCCTCACCGGCGGCGGTCTGACCTGGGCACTCGCCTCGTATGTGCAGAGCCGGCCGCGGCTGGACCCGTACCGGGAACGGCTGATGGGCCTGGGCATGGGGCTCCTCGCGGCGGCCATCGTCATGGTGCCGCTGGCCCTGCTCGACGGGGTACCGCCCTGGATCGTCGCGGCGGCCTGGACGATCGGCGGCTTCGGCATGGGCCTGAACATCTCCAGCGGCGGCGTCCTCCTGCTGAAGCTGTCCCGCCCCGAGGAGGCCGGCAGCAACTCCGCCTCCCTCCAGATGTCGGACGCACTGGGCAACGTCACCTTCGTCGGGGTGAGCGGAGTGCTGTTCGTCGCCTTCGGCGGCGCGTCCGCCGGTACGAGCCATCCGGCGGCGTTCGTGGCGGTCTTCGCAACGATGGCGGCGGTCGCGGCGGCCGGTGCGGTGGCCGCTGCGCGGCTGTGAACCTCCCCACGTTTTTGTCTGCGGCGCCGTGCTGGTTGCTCGCCATTTCGCCTGCGGCGGGCGTTGTGTGTCGGGTGCGGTGCCGCTCCTCCGGACTTCGTCCTGCGGCGCGCCCCCTCCCGTGAGTGGGGGATGGACTTGTGGGGGCTGGCGCCGTCTGTCCCCTACCGGCAGGGGACCAGTGGGGCCACCCCCACCGGCCTTCTTCTCTCCCACTCACGGGAGGTGACGGGCCGGAGGGGGAGGGTTTCCGGACGTAAAGCGAAGCAGTCCGGAAACCCTCCCCCTCCGGCCCGTCACCGCACCCGACAACACCCCGCCCGCCGCAGGCGCCACGGCGAACACCCCCCACGGAGGGCCAGCCGAACACGTGGGAAGCCGGCCAAGCGCAGCGGATAGGCTTGCGCGGTTGCCGATCGCCGACCTCATCCGACGGAGACCGTGACTACCACCGCCAGCGCCACCAACAACCACCACCTGTCCCCGGCTTTTCCGGGGCGGGCCCCCTGGGGTACCGCGAACAAGCTGCGTGCCTGGCAGCAGGCGGCCATGGACCGGTACATCCAGACCCAGCCGAGAGACTTCCTCGCCGTGGCGACCCCGGGGGCCGGCAAGACCACGTTCGCGCTCACGCTCGCCTCATGGCTGTTGCACCACCACGTCGTGCAGCAGGTGACGGTCGTCGCACCGACCGAGCACCTGAAGAAGCAGTGGGCGGAGGCGGCGGCCCGGGTCGGGATCAAGCTGGACCCGGAGTACAGCGCGGGGCCGCTGGGCCGCGAGTACCACGGGGTGGCGGTGACGTATGCGGGTGTGGGCGTGCGGCCCATGCTGCACCGCAACCGCGTCGAGCAGCGGAAGACGTTGGTGATCCTCGACGAGATCCACCACGCGGGCGACTCCAAGTCGTGGGGCGAGGCCTGTCTGGAGGCGTTCGAGCCGGCCACCCGGAGGCTGGCGCTGACCGGTACGCCCTTCCGGTCCGACACCAACCCGATCCCCTTCGTCACGTACGAGGAGGGGAACGACGGGATCCGGCGCAGTTCCGCCGACTACACGTACGGATACGGGAACGCGCTGGGCGACGGCGTGGTCCGGCCGGTGATCTTCCTCTCCTACAGCGGCAACATGCGCTGGCGCACCAAGGCGGGCGACGAGATCGCGGCCCGGCTCGGCGAGCCGATGACCAAGGACGCGGTGTCGCAGGCCTGGCGGACGGCGCTGGACCCGCGCGGCGACTGGATGCCGAACGTGCTGCGGGCCGCCGACCAGCGGCTGACGGAGGTTCGGAAGTCCATCCCGGACGCCGGAGCGCTGGTGATCGCCTCGGACCAGGAGCAGGCGCGGGCGTACGCCAAGCTGATCCGGGAGATCACCGGGGACGGCGCCACGCTGGTGCTGTCCGACGACTCCGGGGCCTCGCAGCGCATCGACGACTTCTCGCATTCCCAGGACCGCTGGATGGTGGCGGTGCGGATGGTGTCCGAGGGCGTCGACGTGCCGCGGCTGGCGGTGGGGGTGTACGCCACGACGATCTCCACGCCGCTGTTCTTCGCCCAGGCCGTGGGGCGGTTCGTGCGCTCCCGGAAGCGCGGCGAGACCGCCTCGGTCTTCCTGCCGACCGTCCCGTCGCTGCTCGGCTTCGCCAACGAGATGGAGGTCGAGCGCGACCACGTGCTCGACAAGCCGAAGAAGGAGGGGGAGGAGGACCCCTACGCCGAGTCCGAGCAGGAGATGGACGAGGCGAACAAGCAGCAGGACGAGGACACCGGGGAGCAGGAGCAGTTCTCGTTCGAGGCGCTGGAGTCGGAGGCGGTCTTCGACCGGGTGCTCTACGACGGCGCCGAGTTCGGCATGCAGGCGCACGCCGGCAGCGAGGAGGAGCAGGACTACCTGGGCATCCCCGGGCTGTTGGAGCCCGATCAGGTGCAGATGCTGCTCCAGAAGCGGCAGGCCCGGCAGATAGCGCACAGCCGGAAGAAGCCGGACGCGGAGGCCGACCTGCTGGAGATCCCGGCCGAGCGGCGGCCGGTGGTCACGCACAAGGAGCTGCTGGAGCTGCGGAAGCAGCTGAACACGCTGGTGGGCGCGTATGTCCACCAGAGCGGTAAGCCGCACGGGGTGATCCACACCGAGCTGCGGCGGGTGTGCGGCGGGCCGCCGAGCGCGGAGGCCACCGCCGGGCAGCTGAACGAGCGGATCAAGAAGGTGCGGGAGTGGGCCACCCGGATGCGGTGACGGTGGGCCGCTGCCGGGCGGGGGCTCGTAGGTGGGCCGCCGCCCCTTCGTTGCCGTAACGGCGCGTGACGTCGTAGCCCTCGCTGAAACACCGGACGCCCCGCTGGGCGGACCAATCGGGATGTTCCGGGCGGGAGAGCCCGGATTCTGGACGGACTCTTCCGCTGACCGGACTGGCTCGCTACTGTCCCGGTCACGCACACGCCCCGTGGCAGCGCCGCCGCGGAGCGCAGCCGGTGCCACGCGGCCGGCGGCCTCTAGCGCGCGCTGCTCCGGGATCCGCAGCGCGTCGTGTCGGAGCGCCGCCACTCACACCAGGAGGGGCGTCGTGACCGCAGAGACCTCTCAGACGCTCGACCGGGGACTGCGCGTCCTCAAACTTCTCGCCGACACCGACCACGGGCTGACCGTCACCGAGCTGTCCAACAAGCTCGGCGTCAACCGCACCGTGGTCTACCGACTGCTGGCCACCCTGGAGCAGCACGCCCTGGTGCGCCGTGACATAGGCGGCCGGGCCCGGGTGGGCCTGGGCGTGCTGCGCCTGGGCCGCCAGGTGCACCCGCTGGTCAGAGAGGCCGCGCTGCCCGCGCTGCGGTCGCTCGCCGAGGACATCGGGGCCACCGCGCACCTCACCCTGGTCGACGGCACCGAGGCGCTCGCCGTGGCCGTGGTGGAGCCGACCTGGACCGACTACCACGTGGCCTACCGGGCCGGGTTCCGCCATCCGCTGGACCGCGGGGCCGCCGGGCGGGCGATCCTCAAGGCCCGCCAGGGCCGCCTCCACGACGCCGGACTCGCCCTGACGCACGGGGAGTTGGAGGCCGGTGCGAGCGGGGCGGCGGCGCCGCTGCTCGGGGTGAGCGGCATCGAGGGCAGCGTCGGCGTCGTCATGCTGGCCGACGCCGTCTCGGAACGGATCGGGCCGCGGGTGGTCGACGCGGCCCGGGAGGTGTCCGAGGCGCTGCGGTGAGGCGGCCGGTGCGGGAGAGGCCTGCGGAGTGTGAAGGCCCGGTGGCCGTGCGGTGAGCTGGTAGCGCCGCGAGGGCCGGGTGGGGCGGGGGTCAATTAGGCTGGCGTGGTGTCTTCCCGCGCTCGCGCCCTGGCGCTCTGCACCGCCCTGGTCCTCGCCCTCCTCGTCACCGCGGCCCTCGCCCCGCTGCCGTACTCGGTGGCGTATCCGGGCATGACCGCGAACGTCCTCGGCGACGACAAGGGCAAGCCGGTGATCACCATCACCGGCGCCGACACCCGCAGGACGACCGGCCAGCTGCGGATGACCTCGATCGTCGCGACCGGCCCGGACGCCTCGGTGCACCTGTCGGACATCGTCAAGGGCTGGTTCCGTACGGACGAGGCCGTGATGCCCAAGGAGGCGGTCTACCCGGTGGGCAACAACACCGAGGAGATCGCCGAGCACAACGCCCAGCAGATGAAGGAGTCCCAGGACACCGCCACCGCCGCCGCGCTCGGCCAGCTGGCGAAGTCCCCCAAGGACGTCAAGGTCAAGCTGAGCCTGGCGGACGTCGGCGGGCCGAGCGCCGGGCTGATGTTCGCCCTCGGCATCGTCGACAAGCTGGACGGCGACGGTGCCGGCCACGATCTGACCGGTGGGCGGACGATCGCCGGGACGGGCACGATCACCGAGAAGGGGGAGGTCGGGGCGGTCGGCGGGGTTCCGCTGAAGACCCAGGCCGCGCACCGCGACGGCGCCTCGGTGTTCCTGGTGCCCCGCAAGGAGTGCGCGGACGCGCAGGCCGAGCTGCCGAAGGGGATGCGGCTGATCCCCGTCACCACGCTGGACGACGCGGTGGACGCGCTGAAGGCGCTGCGGTCCGGGGGCGCGGTCCCCAGCTGCGACATCCCCTAGCCAGGGCGCGATCCATCGGACAGACCCTGGCACCGGACCCCGCCCTCACCCCTCCTTGATGAAGCCCTCCCGCAGCAGCCACTGCTTGGCGACCTCGTGCGGGTCCTCGCCGTCCACGTCCACCTTGCGGTTCAGTTCCTGGGCGACGGTGTTGTCGAGGGCCTTGGTGACGGGGGCGAGCAGCGCGGCGATCTGGGGGTGCTTCCTCATCGCCGCGGCGTTCATCTCGGGCGCGGCGTTGTAGTTCGGGAAGAAGTGCCTGTCGTCGGCCAGGACGGTCAGCCCCATGGCTTTGATGCGGCCGTCAGTGGTGTAGACCTCGCCGAAGGTGCAGGCGTCGCCCCGGGCGGCCTGGGTGTAGATGACACCGGCGGACATCTTGCGGATATTGCCCGCGGGGATGTCCATGCCGTACGCCTTGGCCATACCGGGCAGGCCGTCGTTGCGGGTGACGAACTCGTTCTCCAAGCACAGGGTGACCGCGCCGGGGTCCTTCTTGAGCAGTGCGGCGAGCCCGGAGAGGCTCCTGACCGGGTACTTCTTCTCGTTGGCGGCGTTCAGCGCCAGCGCGTAGGTGTTGTTCAGGGCGGACTGCGGCAGCCATACGAGGCCGTTCGCCCGGTCCTCGTCGCGCACCGCCTCCCACTGCTTGTGTTCGTCGGCGATCGGCTTCTCGTGGCCGAGGTGGGTGATCCAGCCGGTGCCGGTGTACTCGTACATCCCGTCGGCGGCACCCGTTCGCACCGCCTCGCGGGCGCCGATCGTGCCCTGGATGTTGGTCTTGTCGACGACCGTCGCGCCGGCCGCCTTGAAGACCAGGCCCATGATCTGGCCGAGGATGATGTTCTCGGTGAACTCCTTTGAAGTGACGGTGAGTTGGGCGCCCTTGAGGGGCAGGCCCCGTCCGACCGTGCCGGGCTTGACGTCGTCGGTCATCGGGCTGCCGCTGACCAGCCCGCAGCCGCCGAGGGCCAGGACGAGGACGGCCACCAGGACGGCCGAGCGCCGTCGGACACCCACACGGCTCATGCGGCTCATACGGCCCGCGCGGCTCGTACGGCCCATACGGCGCACGCGGCTCATGCGGCTCATGAGGCCACCTCCAGGCCGCGCGGCCGCAGCAGCAGCTCGGCGAGCGAGGCCAGCCACTCGACCAGCAGGGCCAGCACCACGGTCAGCACCGAGCCGAGGATCAGTACGGGCATCCGCTGGGTGACGATGCCCGCCGAGATCAGATCGCCGAGGCCGCCGCCCCCGCCGAAGGTGGCCAGCGTCGCGGTGCCGACGTTCAGCACCAGCGCGGTGCGCACGCCCGCCATCATCAGCGGTACGGCCAACGGGAGTTCGACCCTGGCCAGTACGCCGGTGGGGGACATGCCGATACCGCGGGCGGCCTCGGTCAGCGTCGGGTCGATCCCGCGCAGCCCGGCGATGGTGTTGGCGAGGACCGGCAGCATCGCGTAGACGACCATGCCGACGATCGCCGAGCGGGCGCCGATGCCCAGCCAGATGACCAGCAGGACCAGCAGACCCAGGGCGGGCACGGCCTGGCCGAGGTTGGCGAACGCCATCGCGACGGGCGTGGCCCGGCGCAGCGCGGGCCGGGTCAGCGCGATGCCCAGCGGGATCGCGATGATCAGCACGAAGAAGGTGGAGACCGCGGTGAGCTGGATGTGCTGCCGCAGCGCCAGCCACACCTTGCCGCCGTCCACCGCCTGGTGGGCGATGGAGTCCAGCTCGGCCCCGCGGAACCACAGCCAGGTCGCCAGCACCACGGCGACCAGGAACGCCGGCATGAAGGTCCACTTCTGCCAGCTGATCCGGCGCGCGCCGGGCGGGGCGGACGGGACGGGCGCCGCACCGGACGCCAGCTCCCGCTCCGCCATCTCGGCGCCGTCGCGGAAGGCGAGGTCGGTGCCGTGCCCGGCACCGCGCTCCCGGTCCGCCCGGTCCGCCCCGCGCCCGTCGCGGCGGCTCATGCCCGGACCTCGCTGTGCGCGCTCATGCCTCCAGGCCTTCCTGTGCCAGCTGGGTCTGGCGCAACCGCTGCTCCTGGAGCTGGTGTTGGTGCTCGACCGCGTCCAGCCGGTCGGCCTCCAGCAGCTCGTGGACGTTGTTCATCAGCGTCTCCATATCGACCACGCCGGTGTACTCACCGCGCCGCCCGGTCACCGCGACCCGGCCCGCGCTGTCGGTGAGCACCGCCTCCAGCGCGTCCCGCAGGGTCGCGTCCCGGGTCACCGTGTGCTGCACCAGCGTCCCGGCCCGCGCCAGCGAGCCCTTGGCGCGGGCGAGGTCGCCGCGCCGCAGCCACTTGTACGGGCGGCGGTTGCGGTCCAGCAGCAGCAGTTCGGTGTGGGCGCCGGAGCGCAGCCGGTCGAAGATGGTCTCCAGCGGGTCGTCGAGGGTGGCGGTGGGGAAGTCGACCACGCCCACGTCCCGTACCCGGGTCAGATTCAGCCGCTTCAGCGCCGCGCCGGCGCCCACGAAGCCGGAGACGAAGTCGTCGGTGGGGTTGGTGAGGATGGCCTCGGGGGTGTCGAACTGGGCGATGTGCGAGCGCTCGCGGAGCACCGCGATGCGGTCGCCGAGCTTGATCGCCTCGTCGAAGTCGTGGGTGACGAAGCAGATGGTCTTGTGGAGCTCGTGCTGGAGCCGGATCAGCTCGTCCTGGAGGTGGTCGCGGGTGATCGGGTCGACGGCGCCGAACGGCTCGTCCATGAGCAGGACGGGCGGGTCGGCGGCGAGCGCCCGGGCCACGCCGACGCGTTGCTGCTGGCCGCCGGAGAGCTGGCGGGGGTAGCGGCCGTGGAACTCGGCCGGGTCCAGGCCGACCAGGTCGAGCATCTCCTCGACCCGGTTCCTGACCTTCGTCCTGGGCCAGCCGAGCATCTTGGGGACCAGGGCGATGTTCTGGGCGACCGTCATGTGCGGGAAGAGGCCGGAGGCCTGGATGGCGTAGCCGACCGTACGGCGCAGTTTGACCGGGTCGATGTCGGTGACGTCCTCGTCGCCGATCCGGATCCGCCCGGAGGTCGGTTCGATCAACCGGTTGATCATCTTCAGGGTGGTGGACTTGCCGCACCCCGAGGGCCCCACGAAGATCACGGTCTCGCCGGCCTTGATCTCCATGCTGACGTCGTCCACCGCGGGCTGGGGGTTCCCCGGGTAGGTCTTCGTCAGGTTCTCCAGCTCGATGCTCGCGCCGGAGGCGGTGGTGCGGGGCTTCGCGGGCTGCTCGGTCGGCTCAGGCACGGATCCCCCTGGAGATGGTCAGGCGTCCGATCAGGACGTATGCGGCGTCGAAGAGCAGGGCGAGGACGGCGATGCCGGCGGTGCCGGCGAGCACCTGGTTGAGCGAGTTGGCGCTGCCCAGCGAGGCGATCCCGCGGAAGATCTCGTTGCCGAGACCGGGGCCGGAGGCGAACGCGGCGATGGCGGCGATGCCCATCAGCATCTGGGTGGCGACCCGGATGCCGGTCAGGATCGGCGGCCAGGCCAGCGGCAGTTCGACCCGGAAGAGCCGGGCGGCGCGCGACATCCCGATCCCCTTGGCGGCGTCGACCAGCGCCGGGTCCACCCCGCGCAGCCCGACGATCGCGTTGCGGACCACCGGCAGCAGCCCGTACAGGGTCAGCGCGACGACCGTCGGGGCGACGCCGAGGCCGACGACCGGGATCAGCAGACCGATCAGCGCCAGCGAGGGGATCGTCAGGATGGTGGCGGTGGAGGTCGTGGCGAGGTTGCCCGCCCAGACGCTGCGGTAGGTGACGACGCCGATGAAGACCCCCAGCAGGGTGGCGATCACCATGCACTGGAAGACCGCGCTGGCGTGCTGATACGTATCCGTCAGCAGCTGGGTGTGCCGGGTGCTGACGTACTCCCAGAAACTCACCGTCGCTCTCCTCGGTCGGTCAGTCCCCCGCTGCCTGCTTCACCAGCGGGATGATCCGCAACGGAACCGCATTTTCCATGACAATCGTCGTTGACGCCCGCACAATGCCATCAAAGCCCACAACCCGGTCGATCACTCGCTGTAGATCGGCGTTCGACCGGGCGACGAGCCTGCAGAGCATGTCCCCGTGTCCCGTCGTTGTATGCAGCTCCAGCACTTCCGGCACGGTGGTCAAATGGGCGCGCACGTCATTGCCCTGCCCCTGTTTGATCTCCAGCGTGGCGAACGCGGTCACCGGATAGCCCAGCGCCGCCGGGTCCACGTCCGGCCCGAAACCCCTGATGACGCCATTCGACTGAAGCCGGTCGAGCCGGGCCTGCACCGTCCCGCGCGCCACCCCGAGCCGCCGCGACGCCTCCAGGACGCCGATCCGCGGCTCCTCGGCGAGCAGCTCCAGCAGCGCCCCGTCCAAATGATCGATCGCCATCGCCGGCTCCCTTGATTCCGATGGTCATCATGTACAGATAGCCCGATAAAACCGCACCGCTGCTATGCATAATGCCCAGTCGATTCACGAACTATTGCGCACCTTGTGGATCGGAGGGACTCTGCGAGCATGGCAGACACCACGATGCACACCCAGCCCCTCACCCCCGACACGGCGCGGCAGGCGGACCCCTTCCCGGTCAAGGGGATGGACGCGGTCGTCTTCGCCGTCGGCAACGCCAAGCAGGCCGCGCACTACTACTCCACCGCCTTCGGTATGAAGCGCGTCGCCTACTCCGGTCCGGAGAACGGCGAGCGGGAGACCGCGAGCTACGTCCTCGAATCCGGCGGCGCCCGGTTCGTGTTCACCTCCGTCGTCAAGCCCACCACCGACCGGGGCCGCTTCCTCGCCGACCATGTCGCGGCGCACGGCGACGGGGTCGTCGACCTGGCCATCGAGGTCCCCGACGCCCGTGCCGCCTATGCGTACGCCGTCGCCCACGGTGCCACCGGCCTGGAGGAGCCCTACGAGCTCAAGGACGACCACGGCAGCGTCGTCCTGGCCGCCGTCGCCACCTACGGCCAGACCCGGCACACCCTCGTCGAGCGCACCGGGTACGACGGCCCCTACCTGCCCGGATTCGTCGCCGCCGGCCCCATGGTCGAGCCCCCGCAGAAGCGTTTCTTCCAGGCCGTCGACCACTGCGTCGGCAACGTCGAACTCGGCCGCATGAACGAGTGGGTGGCCTTCTACAACAAGGTCATGGGCTTCACCAACATGAAGGAGTTCGTCGGCGACGACATCGCCACCGAGTACTCCGCCCTGATGTCCAAGGTCGTCGCCGACGGCACCAAGAAGGTCAAGTTCCCGATCAACGAGCCGGCGATCGCCAAGAAGAAGTCGCAGATCGACGAGTACCTGGAGTTCTACGGCGGCCCGGGCGTCCAGCACATCGCCCTCGCCACCAACGACATCGTCGCCACCGTCCGCCGGATGCGCGCCGCGGGCGTCGAGTTCCTCGACGTTCCCGACACGTACTACGACACCCTCGGCGAGTGGGTCGGCGACACCCGTGTCCCCCTCGACGAACTGCGCGAGCTGAAGATCCTCGCCGACCGCGACGAGGACGGCTACCTGCTTCAGATCTTCACCAAGCCGGTCCAGGACCGCCCGACCGTCTTCTTCGAGATGATCGAGCGGCACGGCTCCCTCGGCTTCGGCAAGGGCAACTTCAAGGCCCTCTTCGAGGCGATCGAGCGGGAGCAGGAGAAGCGCGGCAACCTCTGACCGGCGAGAGCTGCCGCCGGCCTCCCCACCGCCCCGAACGGGCGGGGGAGGCGCCCCGTCCCGGGCCGTACGCGAGCTTCCGTGTACGGCCCACGGATGCGAGGCTGAGGGCATGGACCTCATCGCACACCTGCGCGCCGGGCTCCCCGCAGAAGCCCTCCTCACCGACCCCGACGTCACCGGCTCCTACGCCCGCGACATGGCCAACTTCTGCGCGGCGGGCGCACCCGCCGTCGTGGTGCTGCCGCGCACCGTCGAACAGGTCCAGCACGTGATGCGCACGGCGACGGAGTGGGGCGTCCCGGTGGTCCCGCAGGGCGCGCGGACGGGGGTGTCGGGCGCCGCCAACGCCACCGACGGGTGCATCGTGCTGTCGCTGGTGAAGATGGACCGCATCCTGGAGATCAACCCCGTCGACCGGATCGCGGTCGTCGAGCCCGGCGTCATCAACGCGGTGCTCTCCCGCGCGGTCAACGAACACGGCCTCTACTACCCGCCGGACCCCTCCAGTTGGGAGACGTGCACCATCGGCGGGAACATCGGCACCGCGGCCGGTGGCCTGTGCTGCGTCAAGTACGGCGTCACCGCCGAGTACGTCCTCGGCCTGGACGTCGTGCTCGCCGACGGCCGTCTCCTGACGACCGGCCGCCGCACCGCCAAGGGCGTGGCGGGCTACGACCTCACCCGCCTCTTCGTGGGCTCCGAGGGCAGCCTCGGCGTGGTCGTCCGCGCCACCCTGGCGCTCCGCCCCAACCCGCCGCAACAGCTCGCCCTCGTCGCGGAGTTCGCCTCCGTGGCCGCGGCGGGCCGGGCGGTCTGCGAGATCATGGCCCGCGGCCACGCCCCCTCGCTGCTGGAACTGATGGACCGCACGAGCATCCGCGCGGTCAACGAGCTGGCGCAGATGGGCCTGCCGGAGTCCACCGAGGTGCTGCTGCTGGCCGCCTTCGACACCCCCGACCCCGCCGCCGACCTGGCCGCGGTCGGCGCGCTGTGCGAGGAGGCCGGGGCCACCCAGGTCGTGCCCGCCGAGGACGCCGCCGAGTCCGACCTGCTCCTCCAGGCCCGCCGGTTGACCTTCACGGCCCTGGAGCGGATCAAGCCCGCGATGCTGATCGACGACGTGTGCGTGCCCCGCTCCCAGCTCGCCGCCATGCTCGAAGGCACCACCGCGATCGCCGAGAAGTACGGCCTGACCATCGGCGTCTGCGCGCACGCCGGGGACGGCAACACCCACCCGCTGGTCTGTTTCGACCCGGCCGACGCGGACGAGGAGCGGCGCGCCCGCGAGTCCTTCGACGAGATCATGGCGCTCGGCCTCGCGCTCGGCGGCACCATCACCGGCGAACACGGCGTCGGCGTGCTGAAGAAGGAGTGGCTGGCCCGCGAACTGGGGCCGGTCGGCCTGGAGTTGCACCGCGACATCAAGCGGGTCTTCGACCCCCGGGGCATCCTCAACCCGGGCAAGATGTTCTGATTCCCCGCGAGTTCTCCTCCGGCTCCCCGCCGGTCGCCGGCCCGGCGCCCGCCCCGCTCGGACCACCTCGTAGAGTTCCCGCCATGGAAACCTGGCTCCCCGGAATCGTCTTCGTCGTGCTCTCCATCAGCATGGTGGTCTCCACCACCGACCGCCGCTCCAAGGCCATCGACCGCCGGCTCCAGCGGCTGGAGCGGAAGGTCGACCTGCTGCTGGCCGAGGCGGGCGTCCAGGAGCCGGAGGACCCTCGTATGGCCGAGATCGATGCCCTGCTGGCGCAGGGCAAGAAGATCCAGGCGATCAAGGTGCACCGCGAGGTGACCGGGGACGGGCTGGCCGAGGCGAAGGAAGCGGTCGAGCGCCGGATGCGCTGACGGCGTCCTGGGCAGAGGATGGCCAGAAGGACCGGTGGGCCCCGTGGGCCCCGCGGGGCCCTTCCCCTTGACCACCTCCGCACCCAGGGAGCGAGAGCCGATGGCAGCGACCGAAGCGACCGGAGCCGAGGCTGAGGCCTACGACGTCATCGTGCTGGGGGCGGGCCCGACCGGCGAGAACGTCGCCGACCGGGCGCACGCGGCCGGGCTGAGCACGGTGATCGTGGAGAGCGAGCTGGTCGGCGGCGAGTGCTCCTACTGGGCGTGCATGCCCAGCAAGGCGCTGCTGCGTCCGGTCACCGCCCGCTCCGAGGCGCGCCGGGTGGCCGGTCTGAAGGACGCCGTGGACGGCCCGCTGGACGCGCCCGCCGTCCTGGCCCACCGCGACGCCTTCGCCTCGTACTGGAAGGACGACGGGCAGGTCCGCTGGCTGGACACGGTCGGTATCGACCTGGTCCGCGGGCAGGGCCGGCTGGCCGGGCCCCGCCGGGTCGTCGTCGACGGCGGCCGGGTCCTCGGCGCGCGCCACGCGGTCGCGGTGTGCACCGGCAGCCGCGCGTTGCTGCCGCCCATCCCCGGCCTCGCCCAGGCCAGGCCCTGGACCAGCCGCGACGCGACCAGCGCCAAGGACGTGCCGGGCCGGCTGGTGGTGATCGGCGGCGGCGTGGTGGGCGTCGAGATGGCCACCGCCTGGCGGGCCCTGGGCGCCTCGGTGACGCTGCTGGTGCGCGGTGACGGGCTGCTGCCCCGGATGGAGCCGTTCGCCGGCCACCTCGTCGCCGAGTCGCTCGCCGAGGCGGGCGCCTTCCTGCGCACCGGAGTCGAGGTGCGCGAGGTGCGCCGGGAGGCCCCCGGCGGGGCGGTGACCGTCGTGCTGGACACCGGCGACGAGATCGTCGCCGACGAACTGCTGGTCGCCACCGGTCGGGCCCCGCGCACCGAGGACATCGGCCTGGAGACCGTCGGCCTGGAACCCGGTTCCTGGCTGGAGGTCGACGACAGCTGCCGGGTCGCGGGGGTGACCGGCGGCTGGCTGTACGGCGTCGGCGACGTCAACCGCCGCGCCCTGCTGACGCACCAGGGCAAGTACCAGGCCCGGATCGCCGGCGCAGCGATCGCCGCGCGCGCCCGGGGCGTGCCGATCCTGGAGTCCGACCCCTGGGGAGCGCACGCCGCCACCGCGGACGTCCGCGCCGTTCCGCAGGTCGTCTTCACCGACCCCGAGGCCGCCTCGGTGGGCCTGACCGCCGCCGCGGCGGAGCGGGCCGGGCACCGGATCCGGGTGGTCGACCAGGACCTGGGGGCGGTGGCCGGCGCGTCGCTGTACGCGGACGGCTACCGCGGCCGCGCCCGGATGGTCGTCGACCTGGACCGGGAGGTGCTGCTCGGCGCCACCTTCGTCGGTCCCGGCGTCGGAGAGCTGCTGTACTCCGCGACGGTCGCGGTGGCCGGCGAGGTCCCCATCGAGCGGCTCTGGCACGCGGTGCCGGCCTATCCGACGATCAGCGAGGTGTGGCTGCGGCTGCTGGAGGCCTACCGCGGCTGAGCGCCCGGCTGTGACCCGACTCCCCGGAACGGTGGAACATGCCCTCCCGTGTGGCCGGCGCGGCTCCGGGCCGCACCGGCCTGCTGGTTCCCCTGCGGCCGCCCCCTCGCAGGGCCCCTCGGGCACCCCGTTACGCCCCGGGCTCCGGCGACTCGTCAGCGGGCCAGCCGTCACCTGGCCACGGGTCGTCCCGCCACGCCATCGCCAGCAGTTCGCTCAGCCCTTTGTCGAGGCCCAGATGCGCCTGCTCCGACCCCGGCGGAACCACCCGCAGGGTGCGCTCCAGCCAGGCCGAGACCGCGGCGGCCGGCGCCAGCAACAGCGCTTCGCCGTCCGGCGAGTTCAGCGCCATGCAGACCAGGCTGCGGCCGTCCACCTTCGTCGGCCACACCCGGACGTCGCCCTGGCCGCACGGCCGGAACACGCCCTCGACGAGCAGTTCACGGGCGAACGTCCAGTTGACCGGCGAGTCCGAACCCACGTGGAAGGTGACGTGGACCGCGTAGGGGTCGTCCGTCCGGTACGTCAGCCGGGCCGGCACCGGAATGCTTCGTTCCGGCGACAGGACGAGGTCCAGCTCCAGTTCTCGTTCCACCACGGTGTGCATGAGGTACGCCTCTCTCGTTCGACCGTGCGGACCTGGGACCCGGCCCGCACGGACTAGAGAGGCACCGGACGCCGAACTCTTACACGACTTCGTACAACTTTTTTCCCGGGTCTCTTCCAGGTGGTCATGGACGGGCAGGAGCACGATGCGTCCCGCGGTCTGATAGATGTGGACGCCGCGTTGCGGCAGACTGCTGCCCACACCCACCAGGCCGAGTACAGATACGGGACTTCGGACATGAGCGCCCCTACCTCAGGATCCGCCGGCGGCAGCCCCACGCCAGGCTTCTACCCGGACCCGTCCATCCCCGGCTACATCCGGTACTGGAACGGTGCCGCATGGGTGCCGGGCACCAGCCGGCCCGCCCCCGGCGAGGGGGAGGCGATGCCCGGCCCGCCGCCCGGCGCGGCCCCCCAGCCCGCGCCCGCGACGCCCGCCGTCGAGGAGACCGGCCCGGTCTTCCTCGACGAGGAGGCGGACGGCGGCAGCCTTCCCGCGGCCCGCCACGGCGGTGCGGCCGAGTCCCGGCCCGCCGCGGCCGCCTGGGACGACCCGGCCCGGCTGCACGGCAACAGCCCCGAACCGGCCTCCGCCTGGCAGGCCGACGCCTCCCGGCAGGCCGGTTACGGCGACGCCGACCGGATCTCCTGGGGTGCGACGGACCAGACGCCCCCGGGCACGCCGTCGGGCGCCGCTTCCTGGGGCACGGTGCCGCCGCAGCGCGAGGAGCGGGGCGACGACGGCTCCGGGGCGGCCGAGGTCCCCGGTACGTCCTCGTCGGCCACGCCCGCGCCGGGCACCCCCGGGGTCCCGGCCGACGGGACGGTCACCATCCGCGCCGTCAACCCCGCGCGCCGCCCGAACTCCGGCGACCAGGGGACCACCGCCATCCGCGCGGTCCGGCCGAACGCGGGGCAGCCCGCCGACGCTGCCACGCCCGCCAAGGGCAACGAGACGATGACGTTCCGCGTCGCGGGCGGCGGTCGGTCGCCGTCCGCCCCGCCCGGCGGCACTCCGCAGTCGCTGCCGTCCGGCGGCGCGCAGCAGCAGGGCCGCCCGGCCGGGCAGCACCAGGCCCCGGCACAGCAGCACCAGACACCCGCTCAGCAGGCACCCGCCCAGCAGGCACCCGCTCAGCAGGCGTCCGCGCCCTCGTCCGGCTTCCCGGCACAGGGCGGCGCCGCCCCCGCCCAGCAGGGCGCCGGTGCCGACGGCGTGATCCCCTGGAAGCCGCCGAGCGCCGCCGACCCGTTCTTCGCGGCCGCGCAGGCCGCACAGGGCCACCCGGCCGGGCTCGGCCGCCGGCTGGCCGCCCGGCTGATCGACACCGTGGTGCTGGGCGCGGTCACCGCGGCGGTTGCGGTGCCGATGTGGGGCACCGTCACGGACCACATCGACGCCAAGGTCGAGGCGGCCAAGCAGTCCGGCCGCCAGGTGACGGTCTACTTCGTCGACGGCACCACCGCCCCGGTCTTCGCCACGATCCTGGCCGTGCTGCTGATCGGCGGTGCCCTGTACGAAGCGCTGCCGATCCTCAAGTGGGGCCGCACCCTGGGCAAGAAGCTCTGCGGTGTGCGGGTCCTCGACATCGAGAGCCACGACACCCCGACGCTCGCCGCCGCGCTCAAGCGCTGGTTCCTCTACAGCGTGCTCGGGGTGCTGGTGGTCGGCGTGGTGAACGTGGTGTGGTGCGTCTTCGACCAGCCGTGGCGGCAGTGCTGGCATGACAAGCTGGCGCGCACGTTCGTCGCCTCCGACTGACCCGCCGGGCGGCGTTCCGTACTCCGAACGGACTTCGCCGGATGCGTCCGTGCCGGGCAGGGGGTCGACTCGGGCCATGAGCACCGAGCAGCCCGGCGATGGCTCCCCGCGCAACCACTCACCGCAGGGCGGCGGCCCGGGCGGTGGCGAAGGCGCGCCGCCGCCGGGAGGCCCGCCACCCCCGCCGGGCGAGACGCCGCCTCCGGGCGAGACGCCGCCCCCGGGCGAGACCCCGCCTCCGGGCGGGACGCCGCCCCCGCCCCCGCCGCCCCCGGGCGGGGCACCGTACGGCGGCGCGCCGTATGCCGGCGATCCCTACGGCGGGCAGTACGGGGCGGCCGATCCGCTGGCCGGGATGCCGCCGTTGGCGAACCGGGGCCGCCGGCTGGTGGCCCGCATCATCGACGCGATCCTCATCGGGGTGCCGGTTTCCCTGATCATGTCGGTGATCGTCGGCGGGGTGGACTACTTCAGCACCAGCAACGTGGAGGCCGGTAAGCAGTCCACGGTCTCGGGTGTCACGATGCTGGCGTACCTCGTCTACGAGGGGTTGATGCTCGCCAACCGCGGCCAGACCGTCGGCAAGATGGCGATGAAGATCCGGGTGGCGATGCTCGCGAACGGCACGATCCCGACCGCCCAGGCGGCCTGGATCCGGGCCGCGGTCTATACGCTGCCGGAGATCGTGCCCTGCTGCGGCTTCATCTTCTGGCTGGTCAACGTCCTGTGGTGCACCTGGGACAAGCCGTACCAGCAGTGTCTGCACGACAAGGCGGCGAAGACCGTGGTGGTGTCCACGGAGACCGGATAGCCGTCACCCGGCGCCGCTCAGTGCGAGGGCTCGCCGATCCGGGCCTCGGCGGCGCCGGCCCGCTCGACGAGGCGCGGCTGCGGCACCGGCTCGTACGACGTCGCCACGGGGTCCAACGGGGCCGGGGCGGCAGGCGACTTGGCCCGTACGACATGCCGGCGGACCACCCGTGACACCCCGGGGATCGGGGCCGTCATGGCGACCAGGAGTCCGAGTCCGAGCCCGGCGATGGCGATGACCGCGACCCCGATCCCGGTCTGCGTCTGCGAGAGCAGCAGCATCGCGAGGGTGGAGAGAAAGACGGTGGCCGAACCGTAGACGAGCTGGGTGGCAGTCGGACGAGGCATGGCGAAATCCGTCCTCGGAGGTCGGCAGGGTGTCGGTCAAGGGCGCGCCATCACACGAGCCTACGGTTCTTCCTGCCCGTCGGGAACGCCAAGTAAGCGTGACCTAACCCACGGGGCGGAAGCACGGGGGGCGCACAACACCGTTGCGTATTCGCACACTTGGGGGTGTCATGCCTGTTCGGGCGGGGGCGCATGCCCGGCCGGCATATACGCCGGGCGCGGTCCGCCCGGTCGGGAGGTCCGGCGTGACGACGGGTGTGACCCCGTCGTGGACGTCCGATAGACGCAACAAGTGGACCGGGTAACGTACTTCTCTGACGTGCCCAAATCAAGACCTGTCTTTTCTGTCGCACTTCCGGTCGAATGCCCTCGAACAGTGACCGCGTTCGCAAGGGGAGGACCGCGCCAAGTGAGAGACCAGAGAAGACTGTTCAGACCGGCCGCCCTGGCCACGGCAATCGCCGCGATCGGGGCGGCCGCTTTGTCTTCGGGGGTGGCCACCGCCGACCCCCAGGCCCCGGCACCCGTCGCCAAGCGCCAGGACCCGGCGCCCGAGCGGGCCGTGAAGCACGACCTCAAGGGCCCGTTCACCGACCGGGAGGCGGCCGAGCGCAAGGAGGCCGTGCAGCGGGTCATCTCCGGTGACGCCCAGGCGACCGAACGAGGCGGCTCCAAGGTCGTCAAGCTCGGCAGGGGCAAGTACGTCGAGCTGGCCCGGCAGAAGACCGACAAGATCTTCACCATCCTCGTGGACTTCGGCGACAAGGTCGACGACACCACGATGTACGACCCGGACGGCGACGGCCCCAAGCCCCCGGTGAAGAAGTACGGCGGTGACCCGGGCCCGGCGCACAACCAGATAGCCCAGCCGGACCGTGCCAAGGACAACAGCACGGCCTGGCAGAAGGACTACAACCAGCAGCACTTCCAGGACCTCTACTTCTCGCACGACAAGAAGAAGCAGTCGCTCGCCAAGTACTACGAGAAGCAGTCCTCGGGCCGCTACTCGGTCGACGGCGAGGTCTCCGACTGGGTCAAGGTCGACTGGAACGAGGCCCGTTACGGCTCCAACTACTGCGGCCAGACCAACTGCACCAACGTCTGGGACCTGATCCGCGACGGCGTCAACCAGTGGGCCAAGGACCAGAAGGCCAAGGGCCGCACCGACGCCCAGATCAAGGCCGACCTCGCCAAGTACGACCAGTGGGACCGCAACGACTACGACGGCGACGGCAACTTCAACGAGCCCGACGGCTACATCGACCACTTCCAGATCGTGCACGCCGGCGAGGACGAGTCCGCGGGCGGCGGCGTCCAGAAGACCAGCGCCCTCTGGGCGCACCGCTGGTACGCCTACGGCTCCGACGCCGGCAAGACCGGCCCGACGGGCAACAAGGCCGGCGGCACCCAGATCGGCGACACCGGCATCTGGGTCGGCGACTACACCATGCAGCCGGAGAACGGCGGCCTCGGCGTCTTCGCCCACGAGTACGGTCACGACCTGGGCCTGCCGGACGAGTACGACACCACCGGCACCGGCGAGTCCTCGGTGGACTTCTGGTCGCTGATGTCGGGCGGCTCCTGGCTGGGCCGGGGCAAGGACGCCATCGGCGACCTGCCCGGCGACATGAGCGCCTGGGACAAGCTCCAGCTCGGCTGGCTCAACTACGGCAAGGCGAAGGCCGCGACCGCGTCGACCCACAAGCTGGGCGTCGCCGAGTACAACACCAAGGACAAGCAGGCGGTGGTCGTCACCCTGCCCGCCAAGTCGGTCAGGACCGACATCGTCCAGCCCGCGGAAGGCTCCAAGCAGTGGTGGAGCGGTATGGGCAACGACCTGAAGAACACCCTGTCCCGGCCGGTGGACCTCACCGGAAAGGCCAAGGCGGCGCTGACGCTCAAGGGCTGGTGGGACATCGAGAAGGACTACGACTTCCTCTACGCCGAGGTCTCCACGGACGGCGGCGCCAACTGGACGGCCCTGGACGGCACCGCGGGCGGCAAGGCCATCTCGCGCGACGGCAGTGACAAGCCCGCCCTGACCGGCACCGTCACCGCCTACCAGGACCTGGTCTACCCGCTGGACGCCTACGCGGGCAAGAAGATCGACCTGCGCTTCCGCTACCAGACCGACGGCGGCGCCGCCCAGAAGGGCTTCGCGGCCGACAGCATCGGCGTCGTCGCCGACGGCACGCCGCTGTTCAGCGACAACGCCGAGGGCGGCGACAACGGCTGGACCAGCAAGGGCTTCTCGCGCATCGGCGGCTCGTTCACCAAGGACTACCCGCAGTACTACATCGCCGAGAACCGCCAGTACGTGTCGTACGACAAGACCCTCAAGGTCGGTCCGTACAACTACGGCTGGCGGACGGACAAGCCGACCTGGGTGGAGCACTTCCCGTACCAGAACGGCGTGCTGATCTGGCTGTGGGACACCTCGCAGCCGGACAACAACGTCGGCCAGCACCCCGGCTACGGGCAGATCCTCCCGGTCGACGCGCACCCCAAGGCCGAGCGCTGGGCCGACGGGAAGCTGATGCGCAACCGCTTCCAGTCCTACGACTCGACCTTCACCCGCTTCCCGACCGACGCCCTCACCCTGCACATCAACGGCGCGCCGGTCACGATCGCGTCCAAGAAGGGCGTCACGCTCTTCGACGACCGGCACGGCGTCTACTACGACAAGGCGAACCCGACCGGCGGTGTGATCGTTCCTGACACCAACACCCGGATCAAGATCACCAAGGAGGCCGGGGACGGCTCCACGGTGGTGGTCAAGATCAGCCCCGCGGGTAAGTAAAAGATAAAAATCGCAGGTCAAAACCGGATCGGCCGTCGCCCCCTAGCGGGCGGCGGCCGATTCGGTTTAGATGCGTCCTGACCGATCCTTGTTGACGCCGAGTCTCACGGGGGAGATATGTCGATGTCCGGTGGTGGCTTCATCAGGCTTCCCGACGGAAGCGTGGTGGTCGCCCTCTCGCTGCCCAGGCCGCCCCACGGCCCGCGGTCCGGCCCGTACGAGTGCGGCTGCCGGGTCCGGGTCCTGGTCCACTCCGTGAACCGCCAGCGCGCCCTGACCAGGCTGCGCAACCTCGGTCTGCGGTCCGTCTACCTGCGCGGCAACACCGAGCCGCCCACCCCGGACGAGGTCACGGCGGTGCTGCACCACCCGGACGGCCTGGTCTGGCGGGAGACGCCCGACGACGACACCGAGTCATGGCACCCGATACGCGCGCTCTGGCGGCCGCGGGCCGTGCCGTCGGCCGGTCCGGCGACCCCGTCGCTGGACGGTGAGCCCGCAGCCCGGGAGCGCGCCGCCTGACGGGCCCGTCAGGCGCCCGCGAGCACCGGCTTGCCGGTCAGCTCGACGCCGGCCGCCCGCAGCTCGTCGAGCGCCCGCTCGGTGGTGTGGGCGGCCACCCCGGCCGTCAGGTCCAGCAGGACGTGCGTCCGCAGCCCGGCGCGGACCGCGTCCAGCGCGGTGGCGCGCACACAGTGATCGGTGGCGATGCCGACCACGTCGACCTCGGTGACGCCGTGTGCGTGCAGCCAGTCCGCGAGCCCGGTGCCGTTCTCGTCCGTGCCCTCGAAGCCGCTGTACGCGGCCTCGTAGGCCCCCTTGGAGAACACCGCGTCGATCGCGCCGGAGGCGATCGCCGGGGCGAAGTTCGGGTGGAAGCCGCTGCCCTCCGTGCCGGCCACGCAGTGCACCGGCCAGGAGTGCTCGTAGTCCGGGTGGGGGGAGAAGTGCGCGCCCGGGTCGACGTGGTGGTCCCGGGTGGCCACGACGTGGCGGTAGCCGCCGCCGGCCGCCTGCCCGATCAGGTCGGTGATGGCCGCTGCGACGTCCGCACCTCCCGCCACCGCGAGGCTGCCGCCCTCGCAGAAGTCGTTCTGTACGTCGACGACGATCAGTGCCCGGTGCATGGTGCGTGCCTTCCGGCTGGGAATCGAGGGGCGCGGAGTGGTGGTGTGACCGAGGGTAGCCACTGGCGGGGGATTGCGGGAGTGGGATGGACGCAGTGCCCCCGCGGGTACGCGGCGGCCCTGGAGCGCGCCCCGGGACCGCCGCGTGACGCGTGCCGCACTCAGACGAACTCAGACGAACTCCGTGGGCAGGACCGGCTCCCCGCGCGAGAGCTGGGTCGCCGACAGCGGCAGCCGGCCCCGGGCGGCGATGTGCCGGTCGCGGGCGGCGTCCAGCGGTTCGCGGGCCACCACCGTGCCCCCGCTCACCAGCGGCACCTGGAGTTGCAGATCGTCCAGCTCCGCCGGGACCGGGCCGGTGCCGACGACCTCGGCCTCCGCGACGCCGTGTTCGTCGAGCCGGCGGGCGGCCCACTTGCGGCCGCCGATCGAGCTCTTGGCGCCCATCGACCGCTTGGCCACCGGCCGCAGCGGGGCGCCCGGCTCGTCGCTGTCCGCGCGGGCGACCAGCTTGTAGACCATCGAGCAGGTCGGGTGCCCGCTGCCGGTCACCAGCTGGGTGCCGACCCCGTATGAGTCCACCGGCGCCGCGGCCAGCGAGGCGATCGCGTACTCGTCCAGATCGCTGGTCACCACGATCCTGGTCTTGGTGGCGCCCAGCTCGTCCAGCTGCTGCCGCACCCGGTGGGCGATCAGCAGCAGATCGCCGGAGTCGATCCGTACCGCGCCGAGGCCGGGGCCGGCCACCTCCACCGCGGTGCGCACCGCCTCGGCGACGTCGAAGGTGTCCACCAGCAGCGTGGTGCCGCTGCCGAGGGTGTCGACCTGGGCGGTGAAGGCGTCCCGCTCGGTGTCGTGCAACAGGGTGAAGGCGTGCGCGCTGGTGCCGACCGTGGGGATGTTGTAGCGGAAGCCGGCCGCGAGGTCGGAGGTGCAGTGGAAGCCGCCCACGTACGCGGCGCGGGCCGCGGCCACCGCGGAGAGCTCGTGGGTGCGGCGGGCGCCCATCTCCATCAGCGGACGCCCACCGGCCGCCACCGCCATCCGGGAGGCGGCCGCGGCCACCGCGGAGTCGTGGTTGAGGATCGACAGGATCGCCGTCTCCAGCAGGACCGCCTCGGCGAAGGTGCCCTCGACGCGCATGATCGGGGAGCCGGGGAAGTAGACCTCGCCCTCCGGGTAGCCCCAGATGTCACCGCGGAAGCGGTAGTCGGCCAGCCAGGCGAGCGTCGGCTCGTCGAGGATGCCGCGCTCGCGCAGGAAGCCGAGGATCGTCTCGTCGAAGCGGAAGTTCTCCACCGCGTCCAGCACCCGGCCGATGCCGGCCACCACGCCGTAGCGACGACCCTCGGGAAGCCGGCGGGTGAAGACCTCGAAGACGGAGCGCCGGTCCGCGGTGCCGGACCGCAACGCGGCCTGCAACATGGTGAGTTCGTACTGGTCGGTGAAGAGCGCAGTCGACGGCACGGCCACCGGCAGCCCCAGGTCTGCTGTGTTCATGGGGGAGATGCTACACCCCACTATCGTCACTTTGACGATAGTGGGAGAGGGGGACTCTCGACGCTCCGCGCCGCAGGTGCGCGCGGCACGCCGACGCGGCCTGTGCGAGGGGCATTTGTGCACCGCACGCCCCTGGGTGGCAGCATGGGGCCTGTGAGCGCCCACCCGTCACCCACGATCACGCTACGGCCGTACCGCTGCACGCTCAGTGTCCCGGTCGAGATCGAGCGTCCCGAGTCGAGCGAGGCTCCCTTCGAGGTCCCCGAACCCGACGTCCCGTGGGTCACGATCGTCCACAACGACCCCATCAACCTGATGAGCTACGTCTCCTATGTCTTCCAGTCGTACTTCGGCTACTCCAAGGACAAGGCGCACCAACTGATGCTCGACGTCCACCACAAGGGCCGCGCCGTGGTCTCCAGCGGCAGCCGCGAGGAAATGGAGCGGGACGTCCAGGCCATGCACGGCTACGGCCTGTGGGCGACCCTCCAGCAGGACCGCCGATGACCGGGCACTTCGAGCCGCTGCCGGACGGCGGCGCCGCCGTCCCCCTCGACGAGGTCGAGATCTCCATCCTGCGCAGCCTCGCCGTGCAGCTGATGGAGCTGATCGGCCCGGGTGAGGACGCCGCCGCGGAGGAGGGGGCGGGGGCGGACGAGGACCTGCTGGCGTCGGTCTTCAACGACGGCCCCAGCGAGCCGCCCGCCGACCCGGTCCTGGCCCGCTTCTTCCCCGACGCCTACGGCGGCCCCGATCTCGTCCCCGACGACGACGTCCGTGCCGCCTCCGCCGAGTTCCGCCGCTACACCGAGAACGACCTGCGCTCCCGCAAGCGTGCGGACGCGCTGGCGCTGATCCGTGCGCTGGACGCCCTGGCGCCCGCCGGCGAGGAGGCGGTGCTGCGACTGAAGCCGGACGAGTGCCGGCAGTGGCTGGGCGCCCTCAATGACCTCCGGCTGGCCATCGGCACGCGCCTCGAGGTCACCGACGAGGACGACGGCGGCGAACTGCTGCGGCTCCCGGACAGTGATCCGCGCAAGCCGATGGTGATGGCCTACCTCTGGCTCGGGGGGTTGCAGGAGACCCTCGTCGAGTCACTGATGGGCTGAGACGGGGTATTCGGGGGCAAATTCGGACGCACCGGCCTGGATCGGTGCGGAGTGTTTCCCTGGTGTTCGCTCAGCGGAGGCTCAAATCCGAATAACGATCGCGTCACACGAACCCGGCTGTCTTGCTGTTTTATGTGCCCTTTGTCCTAGTTTGCCCGCACTGTGACCCAGATCATCCCTAGGCGATCAACGAAGTTGCGTGATAAATGTTCACGACCTGCCGTGGGTGACGCCACCCCTGTCGCCACGGGAGCGCTGAGCCGGCCGACCGTCGGCGTGCAGGAACTCCATCCGGGGGGATCGGGACCCGATCCGGACAGACCGGGTCGGTATGGAGAAAGGCGCACCACAAATGACCTCTATGCAGGTCGACACGCAGCACGACGGCAATGAGGCACCTGGAAAGGCCCCCGAAGAGGGCTACCAGCGGGGTCTGGGAAACCGTCAGATCCAGATGATCGCCATTGGTGGCGCCATCGGTACCGGCCTCTTCCTCGGGGCCGGAAAGGCGATCTCGAAGGCCGGGCCGAGCATCATCCTCGCCTACGCCATCGTCGGTCTGGTCATTTTCTTCATCATGCGGGCCCTGGGCGAACTGCTCATGTACCGGCCCGTCTCCGGGTCGTTCTCGGAGTACGCCCGGGAATTCCTCGGACCGTTCGTCGGCTTCGTGACCGGCTGGACGTACTGGCTCTTCTGGGTCGTCACCGGCATCACCGAAGTGACCGCGGCGGCCACGTATGTGCAGTACTGGAACGAGGGCATACCGCAATGGGCCTCGGCGCTCGTCTTCACGTGCGCGCTCTTCGGTATCAACTTGATCTCCGTGAAGATCTTCGGTGAGCTGGAATTCTGGTTCTCGATGGTCAAGGTCACCGCGATCATCGGCATGATCCTGATCGGCCTCGGCGTGATCACCCTCGGCTTCTCCAACGCCGGTGACACCGCGTCCTTCACCAACCTGTGGTCCCACGGCGGCTTCTTCCCCAAGGGCATCGGCGGCACGCTGATGACGCTCCAGATCGTGATGTTCGCCTTCCTCGCCGTCGAGCTCGTCGGCGTCACCGCGGGCGAGGCCACCAACCCCAAGAAGGTGCTGCCCCAGGCGATCAACACCGTGCCGTGGCGGATCGGCCTCTTCTACATCGGTGCGCTGATCATCATCCTGTCCGTCGTCAGCTGGACGGTCTTCAAGCCGGGCGTCAGCCCCTTCGTCGCCGCCTTCCAGCAGATCGGCCTGCCGGCCGGCGCGGGCATCGTCAACTTCGTCGTGCTGACGGCCGCGCTCTCCTCGGCCAACTCCGGCATGTACTCCACCGGCCGGATGCTGCGCGACCTCGCGCTCAACGGCCAGGGACCGAAGTTCTTCACCAAGCTCAGCAAGAACGGCCTGCCCACCTGGGGCACCGGCGTCTCGGTCGCGATGATGCTGTTCGGCGTCTACATCAACTACCAGTGGCCCGGCGACGCCTTCAACTACGTCGTCTCCTTCGCCACCATCTCCGGTATGTGGGCCTGGATCGTCATCCTGCTCTCGCAGCTGCGCTACCGCGCCAAGGCCAACCGCGGCGAGCTGCCGCAGTCCGAGTTCAAGGCCCCCGGCAGCCCCTTCACCTCGATCTTCGCGCTGGCCTTCATCGGCATGGTGATCGTGATGATGGGCGTCGACCCGGACGCCCGGATCTCGCTCTACGCGGCTCCCCTCTGGGCGCTGATCCTCGGCGTCGGCTACCTGTGCATCAAGCGCCGGGATGCGGCGAACGCCCTGGCGAAGAAGGACTGAGCCACCCGGTCTGTCCAGCATGCGGGCCCGTGCGTACCACTCTTCGGTACGTACGGGCCCTCTGCATGCCCGCCCGTCCCCCTCCACCGCCCACAACGGAGGGCTTCGCCAGCCCCTCTTATGCTTGGCCGCATGCTGACCCTCACCAAGGCCCTCTACGAGAAGATCGTCGAGCACGCCCGCCAGGACCACCCCGACGAGGCCTGCGGCGTGGTCGCCGGCCCGGCCGGCAGCGGTCGTCCCGAGCGGTTCATCCCGATGCTGAACGCCGCCCGCTCGCCCACCTTCTACGAGTTCGACTCCTCGGACCTGCTCAAGCTCTACCGCGAGATGGACGACCGGGACGAGGAGCCGGTGATCGTCTACCACTCGCACACCGCCACCGAGGCCTACCCCTCGCGCACGGACATCACCTACGCGAACGAGCCCGGCGCCCACTACGTGCTGGTCTCCACTGCCGACACCGACGACGCGGGGCCGTTCCAGTTCCGCTCCTTCCGGATCGTCGACGGCGTCGTCACCGAGGAAGAGGTCGAGGTCGTGGCGGAGTACTCCTGACCCGCCCGGCGGTGGGGGACCACCGGCCCGAGTGCGCACGACAAGATCGCGTCCCAACTGGCGTACACCGAACGTCCGCATCATGGGACGAGGTTCCAATACCCGGACCGGGAATCGATACGATGACCGCATGGTTGACCACGACGTGAGCGAGAAGAGGCCGAGCGTGCAGCTGCTCGCTCCGCTCGCCACGCGCCGCTCCGCATCTGCCCTGCTGGGCGCGTTCGGCTGCGGAGCCGCACGGCTGCACGTGGATCTGTGCCGCCTGTCCAGCGCCATGTGTCCGCGCTGCGCTGCCGTCTGACCTGGACCGCGCCGGGCACGCGGCGCCCTCACCGGCACCCGCGCACCCGCACCCTCCGCGTCACCCGACGCCCCCCGGCACGCCGTATCGCCGTGCAACGGGACGCACAGCCCCCGCCACCGCACTCACTCCTACAGGAGCACTCCCCATGGCCATCGAGGTCCGAATCCCGACCATCCTGCGCACCTACACCGAGGGCAAGAAGGCCGTCGAGGGCAGCGGCGAGACCCTCGCCGACCTCTTCACCGACCTCGAGACCCGGCACGTCGGCATCCGCGCGCGCCTGGTCGACGACGAGCAGCAGCTGCGCCGCTTCGTGAACGTCTACCTCAACGACGAGGACGTCCGCTTCCTGGAGGGCATCTCCACCAAGCTGGCCGACGGCGACAGCGTCACGATCCTCCCGGCCGTGGCCGGGGGAATGGACTGACGTGCGGTACGACTCCCCGCTGGCGGCGGTCGGGAACACCCCCCTCGTCCGCCTCCCGCGCCTCTCACCCTCCGACGACGTCCGCATCTGGGCGAAGCTGGAGGACCGCAACCCCACGGGCTCCGTCAAGGACCGGCCCGCGCTGCACATGATCGAACAGGCCGAGAAGGACGGCCGGCTCACCCCCGGCTGCACGATCCTGGAACCGACCAGCGGCAACACCGGCATCTCGCTCGCCATGGCGGCCAAGCTCAAGGGCTACCACATGGTGTGCGTCATGCCGGAGAACACCTCCGCCGAGCGCCGCGAGCTGCTCGCCATGTGGGGCGCCGAGATCATCTCCTCGCCCGCGGCCGGCGGCTCCAACACCGCCGTCCGGGTCGCCAAGGAGCTCGCCGCCGAGCACCCCGACTGGGTGATGCTCTACCAGTACGGGAACCCCGACAACGCCGGTGCGCACTACGCCACCACCGGCCCCGAGATCCTCGCCGACCTCCCCTCCATCACCCACTTCGTGGCCGGTCTGGGCACCACCGGCACGCTGATGGGCGTCGGCCGCTATCTGCGCGAGCAGGTCCCCGGCGTGCAGATCGTCGCCGCCGAGCCGCGCTACGACGACGTGGTCTACGGCCTGCGCAACCTCGACGAGGGCTTCATCCCCGAGCTCTACGACGAGTCCGTGCTCACCACCCGCTTCTCGGTCGGCTCCGAGGACGCGGTCCGCCGCACCCGTGAACTCCTCGCCGAGGAAGGGATCTTCGCCGGCATCTCCACCGGCGCGGCACTGCACGCCGCGATCGGCGTCGGCCGCAAGGCGGTCAAGGCCGGCCGGACCGCCGACATCGTCTTCGTCGTCGCCGACGGCGGCTGGAAGTACCTGTCCACCGGCGTCTACACGGCCGAGTCGACCGAGGCCGCGATCGAAACGCTGCACGGCCAGCTGTGGGCGTAGGTCCGCGGGACTCCTCGCCGACCCCCCTCCGCCGAAACCCCCGCCGTCCCGGCTGACCGCCGCGGCGGCGGGGGCCTTCCGGCGCCACGGCGTGCCCCTCACCACGGCGATCGGCCACAATGGCGAGAGGCCGGCGGAGGACGGGACGGCGGCCACTGCGTACGGGCGTGCGGGGCGACAGCCCAGACTGGTGATTCCGCCCACAGCTCGCCCCGCCGGAGGAGCCACGCGCCCCTTTGCGCCTTACGCTCGTGGGCACCGCACCGACCGCTCAGGACCCGGCACGACCCGGCAAGGAACCGCCGGGAAGACCCGCATGGACGCCGACCGCCGCCCCCGCCCACGGAGGTTCACGCCCGTATGAAGCTCACCGTCGTCGGATGCTCGGGGTCGTTCCCTTCCATGGAATCGGCCTGTTCGAGCTACCTCCTGGAGGCCGACGGCTTCAGGCTGCTGCTCGACATGGGCAACGGCGCCCTCGGCGAGTTGCAGCGCCACTCCGGCCTCTATGACCTCGATGCCGTACTGCTGTCGCATCTGCACGCCGACCACTGCATCGACCTCTGCGGCTACTTCGTCGTGCGCTACTACCGTCCCGACGGCGGGCGGTGCGCGCCCATGCCGATCTACGGTCCGGCCGGTACCGAGCAGCGACTGACCGTCGCGCACGCCGATCTGCCGCACGACGGCGCGATGAGCGAGGTCTTCGACTTCCGCACGCTGGAGCCCGGCACCTTCACCATCGGGCCGTTCACCGTCCGCACGGAGCGGGTCAGCCACCCCGTGGAGTCCTTCGGCTTCCGTATCGAGCACGACGGCAGCTCGCTGACGTACTCCGGCGACACCGGCCCCTGCGAGGCACTGGACACCCTCGCGGCCGGCACCGACGTCTTCCTGTGCGAGGCGTCGTTCACCTACGGCAAGGAAGACATCCCGGATCTGCACCTCAACGGCCGGGAGGCCGGCGAGCACGCCCAGCGGGCCGGCGTCGGCCGCCTGGTACTGACCCACATCCCGCCGTGGACCGACCCGGACATCAACATCCGCGATGCGCAGAAGGTCTACGACGGACCGGTCGAGGTCGCCAAGGCGGGCGCGGTCTACGAGATCTGAGCCGGCCGCCAGGAACGCCGAAGGGGCCCCGGAACCAGCTGGTTCCGGGGCCCCTTCGCGGGTCGGGGCGCGGTTACGCCTTCGTCAGGTCCTCGATCTCCTCCTCGGGCTCCCGGCCCGGGGTGGTGAGGTTGAACTTGGCGATCGCGAAGCGGAAGAGCACGTAGTAGATCGCCGCGAAGACCAGGCCGATCGGGATGATCATCCAGGGCTTGGTGGCCAGGTTCCAGTTCAGCAGGTAGTCGATCGCGCCGGCCGAGAAGGTGAAGCCGTCGTGCACGCCGAGTGCCCAGGTCACGGCCATCGAGAGCGCGGTCAGCAGCGCGTGGATCGCGTACAGCACCGGCGCGATGAACATGAACGAGAACTCGATCGGCTCGGTGATGCCGCAGACGAAGGAGGTCAGCGCGAGCGAGATCATCATGCCCAGGACGGCCTTGCGGCGCTCGGGGCGGGCGGCGTGCGCGATGGCCAGCGCGGCGGCCGGCAGGCCGAACATCATGATCGGGAAGAAGCCGGACATGAACTGTCCGGCGGACGGGTCGCCGGCGAAGAAGCGGCCGATGTCGCCGTGCGTGACCTTGCCCGCGGCGTCGGTGAAGTCACCGAGCTGGAACCACGAGACGACGTTCACGAACTGGTGCATGCCGATCGGCAGCAGCGCCCGGTTGATCAGGCCGAACAGACCCGAACCGGCGGCGCCCAGACCGGTCATCCACTCGCCGAAGCCGGTGATGGCGTTGCCGACCGGCTCCCAGACCAGCAGGAAGAGCACGGCGACGGCGGTGCCCACGAACGCCATGATGATCGGGACCAGCCGGCGCCCGTTGAAGAAGCCCAGCCAGTCCACCAGCTTCTTGCGGTGGTAGCGCTGCCACAGGGTCGCGGAGAGCAGACCCAGAACGATGCCGCCGAGGACGCCGGGGTTGTTGACCACCGGCTCGACCCACTTGCCGTCCGCGATGTGCCCCTCGGTGACCGGGAAGGCCTTGAGGACGTTGCTGTAGACCAGGAAGCCGACCAGGGCGGCGAGCGCCGTCGAGCCGTCGGCCTTCTTCGCGAAGCCGATGGCCACACCGATGCAGAACAGCAGCGGGAGGTTGTCGAAGACCGCGCCACCGGCCGCGGCGAAGACCTTGCTGACGTCGACCCAGCCCAGGCCCTTCTCGCCGAAGACGTCCGGCTGGCCCAGGCGGTTGAGGATGCCCGCGGCGGGCAGCACGGCGATCGGCAGCTGGAGGCTGCGGCCGATCTTCTGTAGGCCCTGGAACAGGCCGGAGCCCCGCTTCTTTGCGGGGGCCGCCTTCGCGGCAGTGGCCGAACTCATCGGATTCCTCCTGGTGAGGCGGGCACTCGGGGAAGGGGGGACGGCCCGCTGCTTGGTCTACACCTTGGTCTACACCACTGGTGGTTTAGACCATTCTTAGCATGTAGTGCGGGCATAAAGGAATCCATTCTTCCAAGTGGTGTGGACCACATGGCGACCGGCCCCTGGATCACCCGATCCAGGGGCCGGAACCGGCCGTCACCCGCCGTGCGGCAGCGCTCGTGCTACGTGATGCCCGCCCGCGCCAGATGCCCGCCCGCGCTACTTGACGTTCTCCCGCTCCATCTCGTCCCCCACCTCGTCCGGCTCCCGGCCGGGGGTCTGGAGGTCGAACCGCGTGATCGCGAAGCGGAAGACGGCGTAGTAGACCGCCGCGGCACACAGCCCGATCGGGATGATCAGCCAGGGCTTGGTCGCCAACCCCCAGTTGATGACGTAGTCGATCAGGCCGGCCGAGAAGGTGAAGCTGTCGTGCACCCCCAACGCCCAGCTCACCGCCATCGACACACCCGTCAGGACCGCATGCAGGGCGAACAGCAGCGGCGCGACGAACATGAACGCGTACTCGATCGGCTCGGTGATGCCCGTCACGAACGACGTCAGGCCGACCGACAGCATCATCCCCGCGATCTCCTTGCGGCGATGCGGCCTGGCGCAGTGCGCGATCGCCAGCGCCGCGGCCGGCAGCGCGAACATCATGATCGGGAAGAAGCCGGTGGTGAACTGCCCGGCCTGCGGATCGCCCGCCAGGAACCGGTTGATGTCGCCGTGCACGACCGTCCCGTCCGGCTTGGTGAAACTGCCGAACTGGAACCACAGGGGGATGTTCAGGAACTGGTGCAGCCCCACCACCAGCAGCGCCCGGTTCGCCACCCCGAAGATCCCCGAACCCCACGCCCCCAGCGCCGTCAGCCATTCGCTGAAGCGGGTCAGCCCGTGACCGATCGGCGGCCAGATGAACAGGCACACCACCGCGAAGACCAGCCCGACGAAGGCCATGATGATCGGGACCAGCCGGCGGCCGTTGAAGAAGCCCAGCCAGTCCACCAGCCTCACCCGGTGGAAACGCTGCCAGAGCCAGGCGGACAGCAGACCCATCACGATGCCGCCGAAGACCCCCGGGTTCTGGAACGCCGCCTGCGTCACCTTCGCGGACGTGTCGACGCACACCCCGTTCCACACACCCGCCTGGGTATACGTCTGCCCCGGGGTGCAGGCCGCCGGAAAGGCGTGCAGCACCGCGAAGAAGACCAGGAACCCGGCGACCGCGGCCAGCGCCGTCGACCCGTCCGCCTTCTTCGCCATCCCGATCGCCACACCCACGCAGAACAGCAGCGGCAGCCCCAGTGCCGAATCCAGCAGCGCACCGCCCGCCGCCCCGAACACCTTGCTCACCGCGACCCAGCCCAGCCCGTGCGCGCCGAACACGTCCGGCTGGCCAAGGCGGTTGAGGATCCCCGCGGCGGGCAGTACGGCGATGGGCAACTGAAGACTGCGCCCCATCTTCTGCAGGCCCTGGAAGAGGCTCGCCCCCCAGCTCTTCCGCGGCGCCGCCGCTGCGTTAGAACTCATCCGCGTCCTCCCGGCAGTCGGCCCGTCGGCACTCGACCCGTCGACAACCGGCCCGGTGCGTGCCGCATACTGGTGGTGTAGACCACTTGGTGCGCATCGGGTGCCCTACGGGCCCGTCCGGCGCGCACTGCGGTGATCGCCGTCCTGGTGATCGCCATCCTTCGCCAGATAACGGACAAACGCCCAAATAGTTGGGCTGAACGTGCGTTACCGTGTGAAAACCGCGCGGGCACAACGCCAGCGGGGCCGAGACAAGCAGGAGTGGACATGGCCAGCAAGGCTGAGAAGATCGTCGCCGGGCTCGGCGGACTCGACAACATCGAAGAGGTCGAGGGCTGCATCACCCGCCTCCGCACCGAAGTCAACGACGCCTCCCTGGTCGACGAAGCCGCCCTGAAGGCCGCCGGCGCCCACGGCGTCGTCAAGATGGGCACCGCGATCCAGGTCGTCATCGGCACCGACGCCGACCCGATCGCCGCCGAGATCGAAGACATGATGTGACGACCTGAGCCCACGAGCCGGCCCCGGCCGCTCCCCGCTCACCCGAAGGCCCCGCCCCGGCCCCCCTGCACGACCCGGAGCGGGGCCTTCGCCATTCCCCGATAGGGTCGGAGCCATGTCTCGCATCGACGGCCGCACCCCCGAACAGCTCCGCCCCGTCACCATCGAACGCGGCTGGAGCAAGCACGCCGAAGGCTCCGTCCTCATCTCCTTCGGCGACACCAAAGTCTTCTGCACCGCATCCGTCACCGAAGGCGTACCGCGCTGGCGCAAGGGCACCGGCGAAGGCTGGGTCACCGCCGAATACTCGATGCTGCCCCGCTCCACCAACACCCGCGGCGACCGGGAGTCCGTCCGCGGCAAGATCGGCGGCCGCACCCACGAAATCAGCCGCCTCATCGGCCGCTCCCTGCGCGCCGTCATCGACTACAAGGCGCTCGGTGAGAACACCATCGTCCTGGACTGCGACGTCCTCCAGGCCGACGGCGGCACCCGCACCGCCGCCATCACCGGCGCCTACGTCGCCCTCGCCGACGCCATCACCTGGGCCAAGGACAAGAAGCTCATCCGCCACGGCCGCCAGCCCCTCACCGGCACCGTCTCCGCCGTCAGCGTCGGCATCGTCGACGGCACCCCCCTCCTCGACCTCTGCTACGAGGAAGACGTCCGCGCCGAGACGGACATGAACGTCGTCTGCACCGGCGACGGCCGCTTCGTCGAGGTCCAGGGCACCGCCGAGGCCGAGCCCTTCGCCCGCGACGAACTGAACTGCCTCCTCGACCTCGCCGTCGCCGGCTGCGCCGAACTCGACGGCGCCCAGCGAGCGGCACTCGCCAAGACCCTCTGACACCGGGAAGCCACCGGGAAGCCACCCGCGCAGGCCCGGGGAGGGGTCACCCACCCGCCCCTCCCCGAGCCCGTCACCCCCGGCCCGCACTCCGAGGCCGTCCCCTAAGTCCCCCTCTGTGACCCTTTTCTCAGCGGACGTCCACCTCTAGGCACATCGCCCCCACGCGCGCACTGTGGACCCATGCCCAGCACCTCTGCCACCGCACCCCGCGCCCACACCCGCACCGGCGGTCCCAAGGGCGACTCCACGCTCCTCGAACACCTCGCCGGCTGGACCCTCGTCATCGTCCTCGCCATGCTGCTCACCCAGACCGGCCTCGTCTGACCACCGCCGGGCGAGCGCACCGCCGTCCGGTGACATCCGGCCACCTGGCCGAACCCCGCCCACGCCCGGGGCCCCGGGCAACCAAACACCGCCACCCCGCGTTTCTTCCTTTGCCGAAGCATGACCTACGGAAGGAACCGCTCGATGGCCCCCCGCATGCCCCGCACTCCCGGTACGCGCCAGCGCCGCCCGCTCACCCCCGCCCTCGCCGCATTGGCCGCCGCCACCCTCGCCATACCCCTGCTCTCCGCCTGCGGAGCGGTCCAGAAGGCCGTCGACTGCGCCAAGACCGCCACCTCCGTCGTGAACGCCGTCGACAAGCTCCAACAAGCCGCCGACAACGCCCTGGTCGACCCGAAGAAGACCGAGCAGGCCCTGGACAACATCGACGAGAACCTGCGGAAGCTCAGCAAGGAGGCCAACGACCCCGAGCTGTCCAAGGCCATCGACAAGACGAACAACGGCATCAAGGCCGCCCGCAAGGATCTCGACAACAACAAGGCGCCCGACATCCAGCCGATCGTCGACGGCGCGAGCGAGATGACCAAGATCTGCACCCCCGGGTAGCCGCGGCAACCAGGACGAGTCAGCCGGGACGGCGGCCAACGGGGGAACCGCCGGGCCTGCCGGTCGGGGCTCCCGAGCCGAGCCGGTCGGTCGGGTCACCCGGGCCGGGATAATCGGGTCCCATGCAGCCACACACCGGCGGACAGCCCGCAACCCCGCGCCGCCTCGTCCTCGCCACCCGCAACGCCGGCAAGGTCACCGAGCTCCGCGCCATCCTCGACGCGGCCGGCCTCCCCGTCGAACTCGTCGGCACCGACGCCTACCCCGACGTCCCCGACGTCAAGGAAACCGGCGTCACCTTCGCGGAGAACGCGCTCCTCAAGGCCCACGCCCTCGCCCGGGCCACCGGCCACCCCGCCGTCGCCGACGACTCCGGCCTCTGCGTCGACGTCCTCGGCGGCGCGCCCGGCATCTTCTCCGCCCGCTGGGCCGGCACCCACGGCGACGACCGGGCCAACCTCGAACTCCTGCTGGCCCAGCTCGCCGACATCTCCGACGCCCACCGCTCCGCGCACTTCGCCTGCGCCGCGGCCCTCGCCCTCCCCGACGGCACCGAGCACGTGGTCGAGGGCACCCTCGAAGGCACCCTCCGCCACACCCCCAGCGGCACCGGCGGCTTCGGCTACGACCCGATCCTCCAGCCCCTCGGCGAAACCCGCACCTGCGCCGAACTGACCCCCGCCGAGAAGAACGCCATCAGCCACCGGGGGAAGGCCTTCCGGGCGTTGGCCCCGGTGGTGCGGGAGGTGTTGGGCTGACGTGACGCATCAGGCCCCGTACCTTCGAACCGAAGGTACGGGGCCTGGTTTTCCTGTGGGCCCGGTGGGACTCGAACCCACGACACACCGGACCTAAACCGGCGCCCTCTTGCCAGCTGGGGTACGGGCCCGCAGCCATGCTTACTCTACTGGGCGCCGCGGGCAGCCGGCGGCCGACGTCCCCCTCGGCACCAGGAGCTGGTGATCGAATGGCAGTTGGGGCACAGCAACTGTAGGTTCTCCCGCCGGTTGTCGTGCCAGTCACCGTTGAGGTGATCGACCTCCAGCGTCATGGGTTTGCCCAGCCACTCAGGGGCGACGCCACAGCGGGCGCACTGCTCGGGTCGGCCGATTTCGCGGAGTGCGCGACGCAGCCGCGTGGTTGCGACCCGGTTGTTGCCGCTGTGCCGCACCAGAACGTCCTTCGGCCGCTTGGCGTTCATGCTGGGCTTCCCGCGCCGATGTGCCTGTCCCAGGAAGTGCGCCGTCGAGATGCGCTCTTCGGCGATCCACTCGCGGAGCATCACACGTTGGTTGCCGTTGTCGGGGCGGCCCAGGAGGCGCAGCGCCTCGGCGATGGAGGCGGAGTGCGCGACCGCTGTTCGCAGTTCCTCGCTCGCGGGCCTCGTGCAACGCTTGGTAAGCCTGCCGCAGTGGCGGAAGTGTGAGACGTCGATACCGAAGTGCTCAAAGCGTCTGTGGAGGTAGCGCCGGAGGTTGCCGTACGGACGAGTGCCGAAGAAGGCGATGGCCTCGTCGATGTCGGAGCACTGTGCAGCGGCTTCGGCCAGCCGCTCGCGGGTGTACTGCACACCACTGCTCATACGGCGCCACCCCTGGTACGCCCCTTGCCGCGACCCCGGTAACTGTCCGTCGTCGAGTGGCAGTTGGGGCAGAGGAACCGAAGGTTTCCGATCCGGTTGTCTCGCCAGTTGCCGTCGATGTGGTCGACCTCCAGGGGGAGGGGTACTCCCAACCAGACTGGTTCGATGCCGCACAAGGCACAGCGTTCCTCCACACCCAGCTCGCGCATCGCCCTCTTGAGCCGGGCGTTCGGCATGCGCGTCGCGTGCGCTGACGTGGTCTCGACGAGGATCTCGTCGGCGGTCCGGCGACGCTGGTTGTACCGCATGTTCTCCGTGCGGACCACTGGTGAGAAGTGCGAGGTGTCGATCCCGTACGCCTTGATCCGGCGGCTGATGTGCGTGTGGTGTCCGCCGACGAGATCGATCCCGAGATGGCGCAGCACCTCGTGCATGTTCGTCGACGCCGACACCGCCGCCTGGAGGACGTCCCTGGTCCACTTGACCCCCTCCCGCTCGAAGTGCGACGTATCCACCCCCAGCCTCCTCATCCGCTCCCTGAGGTAGTCCCGCTGCGAACTCCGCGGATCCACCCCCAGTCGCCCCAACGCCTCCGACAGCGTCCGTGACGACGACGCCGCGGCCTTGAGTCGTTCCCTCGTGTACGGACTGACCGGCATGTTCCCCCCTGGACCAGCTGTACCGGCGCACCAGGTCCGGCCTGTGCGCCCTCTCGGCTCTCGAACAGAGCAACGATCGAACGTGAGCCCCGTTACGCGGAGTCGGAGGGAAGGGGAAGGGGCAGCGGTCAGAAGCGCGGCTCCGGGCTCCGGGACGTGATCAGTTCGATGGCGGGGTGGGTGGGCCGCGGTGGGGTACGACAGGTGCGCCTGCGCGGTGGTGCGCGGGGCAAACCCCTCCGGCGTGCCGGCGCGAGGTACGTCACTCGCAGGAGCGCTTCACGGGGCGCGGTGGCTGAGGTATGCCAGTGGGGGCGCAGGGCTTGTTACAGGACTGGTACGTAGCCGCGCGGTCACCGCAGTATTCGGGCAACCCGCCTGTGTGGCGGGGACGGGAGAGTGTCACCGCCGGGCGCGGCATTCGTGTTTGCTGGTGGGGGTACGGGGTGTGGTCCCCGGGAGGAGATGGTGATGACCGACCGCGAGGGGTCCCGCTGGGTCCGGGGCCGTACCGCGCTGGTGGCCTTCGTCGTGGTGACGGCGCTGGCGGCCGGCGGGGTGTGGTTCAGCCAGGCGTCGGACCGCGCGTCGGCGGTGGACGCGGCGCCGAAGACCTCGGCGGTGCAGGACGTCAAGGAGGACGCCAAGGAGTCGGCGGGCCTGCCGGGGGTGCGGGACTGCGGGATCGGTGATCCGGAGGTCAAGCCCCAGGTGATCAGGTTGACCTGTGCGGATGCCGGGATGGTGGCGACCGCGATCACGTGGAAGAAGTACGGTGCGCGGGACGCGCTGGGTGTGGGTGTGGTGCAGGTGGAGAAGACCGCGGCCGGGGTGGGGACCGATTCGGGTTTCCCGGCGACGTTCCGGCTCTACGGTCCGAAGTCGGTGCACGGCGGGCTGGAGTTCACCGGGTTGGAAGTGACCTATGAGGGCTCGACGCCGCTGGGTGACACGACGGAGATGTACAACCTCGCGTGATGGGCATTCGAGGCCGGATCGCCCTGGCCATTTCATGTGTGACGGCGCTTGCCGTGGTGGTGCTCGGCCTTGCCGTGCACCACATAGCCGATGCGGAGCGGGAGCGCTCGGCGCGGGCGTACCAGGACGACCGGCTGAGTTCGGCGCTACAGATCTACGAGCGGGACGGCACGCTGGCGCTGGGTGCGCAGCTGGACGATGCGACGCTGCCGTCGCCGCTGCGCGATGCGGTGTTCAAGAACCGGTCGGGGACGTACGTCAGCGGGGGTGAGGACCCGCGGGTGTGGGCGGCCACCGGGGTCGGTGACGGCCCTGATGGTGTGCCGGCGCGGTCGCTGTCGGTGTCGGCCTCGTATCCGGACGACGATCCGGCGCAGGTGGCGCTGGACCGGGCGCTGTTGATCGCAGGGTGCGGCACGGTCGCGCTGATGGCGGTGGTGTCGTGGTTCGTCGCGCAACGGCTTTCGCGGCGGCTGCGGTTGAGTGCGGCCGCGGCGCGGCGGATCGCGGCCGGTGAGCCGCCGGACGCGGATGCGCTGGCCAGCCACGGCCGGGACGAGGTGGCCGAGCTGGGTCGTAGCGTGCACCACATGGCGACGTCGTTGGCGGCGCGGGTGGAGGCGGAGCGCGAGTTCACCGCGGACGTGGCGCATGAGCTGCGGACGCCGGTGGCCGGTCTGGTGGCGGCGGCGGAGCTGTTGCCGCAGCCGCGGGCGGTGGAGCTGGTGCGGGACCGGGCGCAGGCGATGCGGCGGCTGGTGGAGGACCTGCTGGAGGTGTCGCGGCTGGACGCGGGCGTGGAGCGGGCGGATCTGGACGCCTGTGAGCTGCCGTCGCTGGTGCGCGGGATCGTGAAGCGGGCGGCGCGGCAGCGCGGCGTGGACGAGGTGTCCGTGAGCGTCGAGGGCGAGCCGCGGATCGTGGAGACCGACCGGCGCCGGGTGGAGCGGGTGCTGGTGAACCTGCTGGCCAACGCGGCCAAGCACGGCAAGCCGCCGATCGAGGTGGTGGTGGCCGGGTCGCGGATCGTGGTCCGGGACCACGGTCCGGGCTATCCGGCGGAGCTGTGTGCGGAGGGCCCGCGGCGGTTCCGTACGGCGGCGCCGGAGCGCGGCACCGGGCACGGTCTGGGGCTGACGATCGCGGCCGGTCAGGCGGAGGTGCTGGGTGCGCGGCTGGACTTCGGCGCCGCCGCTGAGGGCGGCGCCGAGGCGGTGTTGGAGCTGCCGGACCAGGCGGGGACGGAGTCGGCGGTTACAGCCCCAGGTCCTTGATGATCTTGGCGACGTGGCCGGTGGCCTTGACGTTGTAGAGGGCGCGCTCGACCTTGCCGTCCTCGTCGACGATGACGGTGGAGCGGATGACGCCGGTGACGGTCTTGCCGTAGAGCTTCTTCTCGCCGAAGGCGCCGTAGGCCGTAAGGACCGCCTTGTCCTGGTCGCCGAGCAGGGTGACCTTGAGGTCCTCCTTCTCCCGGAACTTGGCGAGCTTCTCGGGCTTGTCGGGGGAGACGCCGATGACGTCGTAGCCGTGCCCGGCCAGGAAGTCGAGGTTGTCGGTGAAGTCGCAGGCCTGCTTGGTGCAGCCGGGGGTCAGGGCGGCCGGGTAGAAGTAGACGATGACCTTGCGGCCCTTGTGGTCGGCGAGCGAGATCTGCTTGCCGTCCGCGTCGGGCAGGGTGAAGGCGGGGGCGGTGTCGCCGGGCTGAAGTCGCTCGCTCATGCCGAAGGCTCTCCTCTGCGTGGATCGGTACGCCCCCGACACTAGCCAGCCGGGGCGCGCGATGGGTCTCGGGGCGCCCCGGGTGCGCGAAACGGGGGTGCTGTGGGGCGCGCGCGGGTGTGAGCTGACAGACTGTCCATCACGAATGGCGCGAGATGACGGAGGCAGCGCGGTGGCGGAGGCCAGGACCCCGGCGCAGATCGAGGCGGACATCGCCCGCAGGCGGCAGGAGCTCGCCGTCACGCTCGACGAGATCGGGGTGCGACTGCATCCGCAGACGATCATCGGCGAGGCGAAGGCCAAGGCGGCGGCCGCGGTGGACCGGACGGCGGGGCGGGCGTATGTGGTCGTCAACCGCGCGGTCTCGGACGTGCGGGCGCAGCTGGTGTCGGAGGACGGGGCGCCGCGGCTGGAGCGCATCGTTCCGGTGGCGCTGATCGGCGTGGCCGTGCTGGGGCTGCTGTCGCTGCGTGCCAAGCGGCGCCGTTGACGGGTGCGCGCGGGGTGCCGGTCGGCCGGCCGGGGACCCTCCCGACCCGGCCCGCGGTGCGTGGTGGGCCCCGTCGGGCAGGTACGGTCATGCCGTGAGCCCGAATAACACCAAGGACACCCACGACAAGCTGCCGATCCGGATGCTGCACGACCGCGTGCTGGTCCGGACGGACATCCCCGAGGGCGAGCGGCGCTCGTCCGGCGGCATCGTCATCCCCGCGACCGCGGCCGTGGGCCGCCGCCTGGCCTGGGCCGAGGTGGTCGCGGTCGGACAGAACGTGCGGACGGTCGAGGTAGGGGACCGGGTGCTGTACGACCCGGAGGACCGGGCCGAGGTCGAGGTGCGCGGTGTGGCGTACGTGCTGATGCGCGAGCGCGATCTGCATGCGGTGGCCGCGGAGCGGCTGGAGGGCGCGGAGGACTCGACGGGGCTGTACCTGTAGCTCCTGCGGTATCGGGCGGGCGGTGACCGGGGTCACCGCCCGTTCTGCTGCCTTTTGCTAGCCTCGGGAGCATCCCGACGAGACGCGCCGTACCGGGTCACGACAAGACGACGCACCCCTGTTGCAGCTGTCGAAGCTCTGTCGTGGAGGTGCCGTCATGGCGTGGATCCTGCTCGTGGTCGCCGGTCTGCTGGAGGTCGGCTGGTCGATCGGGATGAAGTTCACCGAGGGATTCACCCGGCTGTGGCCCAGTGTGTTCACCGGCGCGGGCATCGTCGTCAGCATGCTGCTGCTCTCGTACGCGGCCCGTACCCTGCCGATCGGTACGGCCTACGGGGTGTGGGTCGGGATCGGGGCGGCCGGTGCGGCGGTGGTCGGGATGGTGGTGCTCGGCGAGCCGGCGACCGCGGCCCGGATCTTCTTCATCTGTCTGCTGCTGGTGGCGGTGGTGGGTCTGAAGGCGACGTCCGGGCACTGACCCCGCGGCGGGACGGGCCCACCGACCCCGCCGGGGTGACTATCCCCACCGCGCTCTCAGCCGCCGCACCAGCTCGTCCTCGCCCCCGGGGCCCCCGGTCGGGAAGTCGTTCGTGGGCTCGGTGGCGGGCGGGGTCTCCGGCGGGACGGTGGGGGACGGCGGCTCGGTGGTCGGCGGGGTGGGGGCGGTGGTGGGCGGCGCGGTGACGGTCGGGGTGCCGTCGGGGTCGGAGGGGCCGGAGGGCGGGGAGTCCGAGTCGCCGGGCGACGCCGACTCGCTGTCGGACGGTTCCGTGGACGGCGAGGGTTCGGCGCCGTCCTGAAGTTCCAGGTCGAAGTCGTGCACCGGGCGGCCGTTGAGGGCGGCCGCGGTGTAGTCCGCCCAGATCTGGGCGGGGAAGTCGCCGCCGTTGACCCGGGGCAGGCCTCCGGCGCCGTACAGCGGCTCCTGTGCGGCGCTGTCCGGGTTCTGGCCCAGTACGGCGACGACGGTGGCGAGTTCGGGGGTGTAGCCGGCGAACCAGGCGGCCTTGTCCTGTTCCGCGGTGCCGGTCTTGCCGGCCGCGGGCCGTCCGGCGTCCTGGGCGGCGCTGCCGGTGCCGTCCTCGACGACGCTGCGCAGGATCGCGGTGGTGGTGTCGGCGGCCTCGCGCGCGATGGCGGTGGTCTCCTCGCGGTCGGGCAGCTCGATGTCCTCGTCGTTCTTGGTGACCTTGTCGACCAGGGTGTACGGCCGGTGGGTGCCGTGGTGGGCGAGGGTGGCGTAGGCCTGCGTCATGTCCAGGACGCTGGGGGTGGCGGTGCCCAGGGCGATCGCGCCCCGGGAGGCGGCGAGGCCGGGGGCGTCGGCGGGGATGCCGAGGTCGACGGCGGTGGCCTTGACCTTGTCCGGGCCGACGTCGATGCCCATCTGGGCGTAGACGGCGTTGACGGACTTGTCGGTGGCCTCGGTGACCGTGATCGGGCCGTAGGACCGGTCGTCCTCGTTGGCGGGGGCGAAGCCGGTGGCGTGGCCGTGACTGACCGTCATCCGCTTGTTGGTGCCGTCGTAGACGGTCTCGGGGGTGATGGCGGTGCCGTCCTGCGTGGTGGAGTGGTTCTGCACCGCGGAGGCGAAGACGAGCGGCTTGAAGGTGGAGCCGACCTGGTAGTCGCTGCGGGTGGCGCCGTTGACGTACTGCTGGGCGAAGTCGATGCCGCCGTAGAGCGCGACGACCCGGCCGTTCTTGGGGTCGATGGAGGCGCCGCCGGCCCGGACGTTGCGGTCCACCGGGCGGGAGTCGTCGAGCCGGTCCATCAGGCGGGTGCCGACGGCCTTGACGAAGGCGTTCTGGCGTCGCTTGCTGATCGTCGTCGTGATGCGGTAGCCGCCGGTCCGCAGGGTGTCCTCGTCGAGGATCTTCTGGTCCCGCAGGTAGTCCTTGACGGCCTCGACGAGGTAGCCGCGCTGGCCGCTGAGCCCGGGGGAGGTCTTCGCGGGCTTGGGCATGGGGAACCGCATCGCGGCCCGGTCGGCGGGGCTGAGCCACTGCTGCTCGACCATGCCGTCCAGGACGTAGTTCCACCGCGCCAGCACGCGCGGCCTGTTGTCGGGGTGGGCGGCGAGGTCGTAGGCGCTGGGGGCGTTGAGGAGGGTGGCGAGGTAGGCGCCCTGGGCGACGGTCAGCCGCTCGGAGTCCCGGCCGTAGTAGGCCTGGGCGGCGGCCTGGATGCCGTAGGCGTTGCGGCCGTAGTAGCTGGAGTTGAGGTAGCCGAGCAGGATGTTGTCCTTGCTCACCTCGTGGTCGAGCTTGATGGCGATGAAGAACTCCTTGGCCTTGCGGGTGAGCGTCTGTTCCTGGCCGAGGTAGTAGTTCTTCACGTACTGCTGGGTGATGGTGGAGCCGGACTGTTTGCCCTTGCCGGTGGCGGTGTTCCAGGCGGCGCGCAGCATGGCGACGGGGTCGACCGCGGACTCGGCGTAGAAGTCGCGGTCCTCGGCGGCGAGTACGGCCTGCTGGACGTGTTTGGGGACCTGGGCGAGCCGCACGTTCTGCCGGTTGACCTCGCCGTCGCGGGCCAGTTCCGAGCCGTCGGCGTAGAAGTAGACGTTGGTCTGGGCCTTGGCGGCGCTGTTGGCCGGGGGGATGTCGACGAGGAGGTAGCCGGCGATCAGGGCGCCGATGAGGAGCAGCAGGAACAGCAGCACGGTGCCGAGCATCGTGCGCCAGGTGGGGAGGACGCGGCGCCAGCCTGTGCGTTGTCCGCTCATGTCGGTATGGACTCCTCGGCCGCCGCCGAAGGTTGTACTGCGGCGGAGGATTGGTGTCGGTTCGGGGTTTTCGCGCCGTACGCCGGGAAAGCAACTCTCGCCCGTTGGGAAACCTTCGCATCATGCGTCCCGGTCAGCGGGGGTGGCACGCACCTGGGACCGCCACCTGACCGGCCGAATGGCGCCCATGACTCACTCGAAGCGGTGATAAATCGATGGTGCCCGCCGCGCCCACGACTTAGGCTCCGGAGCTTCGCCGTCGGACGAGAATCGGGGCTGGGGGAACGCGTCGTGTGGTACGTGGCGGTGGCGGCCGGCAGCTTCCGGAGGTACGCCACCTATCGGGTCGCCACGGTGGCGGGGGTGTTCACCAACACCGTCTTCGGCTTCATCGTCGCCTACACCTACCTCGCCCTGTGGGACGCGCGACCGCACCTGGGCGGCTACGACCAGGCACAGGCGCTGACGTTCGTCTGGGTCGCGCAGGCGCTGCTGGCGACCGCCGCGCTGATGTCCGGCGGGGGCCTGGACGAACTCCAGGAGCGGATCCGCAGCGGCGACGTCGCGGTGGACCTCTACCGGCCCGCGGACCTCCAGGTGTGGTGGCTCGCGGCGGACCTGGGGCGGGCCGGGTTGCAGCTGATCGGGCGCGGGGTGGTGCCGTTGGCGGTGGGTGCGCTGTGCTTCCCGCTGGCGCTGCCCGGGGACGCGGCGACCTGGGGCTGGTTCCTGGTGTCGGTGCTGCTCGGCGTGGTGGTGAGCTTCGCGCTGCGCTATCTGGTCGCGCTGGCCTCGTTCTGGCTGCTGGACGGCTCGGGTCTGGCCCTGATCGCCGGGCTGGCCTGCATCTTCTTCTCGGGGATGGTGCTGCCGCTGCGGGTCTTCCCCGGCGGTTTCGGCGAGGTCGCCCAGCTGCTGCCGTGGGCGGCGGTCCTCCAGGTGCCGGCCGATGTGCTGCTGGGCGCGCGCACCGGGGGCGGGCTGGTGCGGGGGCTGCTGTTCCAGGCCGGGTGGGGCGCGCTGCTGCTGGCGGTGGGCCGGCTGGTGCAGTCGGCGGCGACCCGGAAGGTGGTGGTGCACGGTGGCTGAGGCCCGTCCCGGCGGCGGCCGGCTCGCCCCAGGGCTCACCGCGTACGGGCTGATCGTGCGGATGTGGGTGCGTTCCACGCTCGCCTACCGGGCGTCGTTCGTGATGATGACGATCGGCAACTTCGCGGCCTGCGGGCTGGACTTCGTCGCGATCATGCTGATGTTCTCGCAGATCGACGCGCTGGGCGGCTTCTCGCTGCCCGAGGTGGCCTTCCTGTACGGCACGTCCGGCGCCGCGCTGGGCCTGGCGGACCTGCTGCTGGGCAGCATGGACCGGCTGGGCCGGCGGATCCGCGACGGCACCCTGGACACCCTGCTGCTGCGTCCCGTCCCGGTCTTCGCCCAGGTCGCAGCGGACCGCTTCGCGCTGCGCCGGCTGGGCCGGATCACCCAGGCGCTGCTGGTCCTCGGCTGGTCGGTGACGCGGCTCGACGTGGACTGGACGGTGGGGCGGGTGTTGCTGGTGCCGCTGATGGTGCTGTGCGGAACGGCCATCTTCGGGGCGGTTTTCACCACGGGCGCCGCGTTCCAGTTCTGGGCGCAGGACGCCGCCGAGGTGCAGAACTCCTTCACCTACGGCGGCAATGCGCTGTTGCAGTACCCGCCGACGGTGTTCGCCAAGGACCTGGTGCGCGGCGTCACCTTCCTCGTCCCGCTGGCCTTCGTCAACTGGCTTCCCGCGCTGCGCCTGTTGGGCCGCGACGACCCGTTGGGGCTGCCGGGGTGGGTGGACTTCCTGGGACCGGCGGTGGCGACCCTGATGTGCGCGGGAGCCGCGCTGGCCTGGCGCGCCGGCCTGCGGGCGTACCGGAGCACCGGCAACTGACACCCCGTCAAAATCCACCGCATACCGACACGACGACCGCGTACGGCACGAGAACGGAGACGCACGATGGGCGCGAGCAGCAGCGGTGCCGCCGCGGAGCAGCTGATCGAGGTGGACGGCGTCGAGAAGGTCTTCTCGGTGCGGCGCAAGGCGGGTCGGCTGCGCCGGGTCCGCCAGGAGGTGCGGGCCGTGGACGGCATCACCTTCCAGGTGCCGCGCGGGGAGATGGTCGGCTACATCGGGCCGAACGGCGCGGGGAAGTCCACCACCATCAAGATGCTCACCGGCATCCTCACCCCCAGCGGCGGCCGGCTGCGGGTCGCCGGCATCGACCCCTCGCGCGAACGCACCCGGCTCGCCCGCCGGATCGGCGTGGTCTTCGGCCAGCGCACCACGCTGTGGTGGGACCTGCCGCTGAAGGACTCCTACGAGCTGGTGCGCCGGATGTACCGGATCCCCGACTCCACCTACCGCGCCAACCTGGACCGCTGCGTGGACCTGCTGGACCTGGCCCCGCTGCTGGCCGTCCCCGTGCGCCAACTGTCGCTCGGGCAGCGGATGCGCGGTGACATCGCGGCGGCGCTGCTGCACGACCCCGAGGTGCTCTACCTGGACGAGCCGACCATCGGGCTCGACGTCATCAGCAAGGCCAAGGTCCGCGGGTTCCTGCGCGAGGTGAACGCCGAGCACGGCACCACGGTCCTGCTGACCACCCACGACCTGACCGACATCGAGCAGCTGTGCCGCCGGGTGATGGTGATCGACCACGGGCACCTGGTCTACGACGGCGGCCTGGACGGCCTGCGGGCGGCCGGTGACGGCGAGCGGACGCTGGTGGTGGACCTGGAACGCGAACTGCCGCCCATCGAGGGCGTCCCCGGCGCCCGTACGGTCAGGGTCGAAGGCCCCCGCCAGTGGCTGGCCTTCCCGGCCGCGCAGAGCGCGGCACCGCTGGTCACCGCCGTCGCCGAACGCTATCCGCTGGTGGACCTCTCGGTACGGGAGCCGGACATCGAGGACGTCATCGCCCGGCTGTACGCGGCCGGCTCGCGGCGCCCGGAGCCGAGCGGCCGCAACGGGGCCGGCGCGGTGTAGGCAGGCCCTACTCTGTTCGTATGACTGGAGACCTCCCTGAGTTGCGCGCCTCCGACGCCGACCGCGAGCGGGTCGCGGAGATTCTGCGGGACGCCCTGGCGGAGGGGCGGCTGGAGATGGCGGAGTTCGACGAGCGCCTCGAAGCCGCCTACACGGCGCGTACGTACGGGGAGTTGGAGCCCCTCACCGCCGATCTGCCGACCGCCGCCGCCGCGCCCGCGCCGCTGTCGCTGCGCAAGGACACCGGCGCGGTGACGGCCTGGTCCGAACGGATCGTCAGCGGCGCGGCCGGCTCCTCGGCGGGCGTCGGCATCCTGGGCGGCTTCCAGCGCAAGGGACGCTGGACGATCGGCCGCCGCTTCACGGCCGTCTGCATCATGGGCGGCGGCGAGATCGACCTGCGCGAGGCGGACTTCGCCGGCCCGGAGATCACCATCAGCTGCTGGGCGGTCATGGGCGGGGTGAACATCGTGGTCCCGCCGGGCGTCGAGGTCGACGTGCGCGGCCTGGGCATCATGGGCGGCTTCGACGCCCACGAGGACGGCGTCCCCGGCGAACGGGGCGCCCCCAGGGTGATCGTCAACGGCCTGGCGTTGATGGGCGGCGTCGGCGTCGAACGCAAACTCCTCAAAGCGGAGAGGCGACGCCTGAAGGAGGAACGCCGTCGCCTCAAGGCCGAGGAACGGGAGCAGCGCAAGGAACTGGACTGACGTTCCGCTGCGCTTGGCTTGGCTTCCCACGTTGTCGGCTGGCCCGCCGTGGGTGTTGCTCGCCGTTGGGCCTGGCGGCCCGGCCGTTGTCGGCTTTCTCTCCGTTGCGCCTGCGGCGAGCTGGTTGCCGCTGCGCGGGGCTGTTGGCTGCGGGTGCGCCCCTCCGGACTTCGTCCTGCGGTCCGCCCCCTCCCGTGGATGGGTGGGAAAAGACCGGTGGGGGTGCGCGTAGAGCGTGGGGGCTACAAAGACGCAGGCGCGGACTGCCGCAAGTGGTCCAGATCGACCGTGTTGGCCATGGCGAGGTAGCCCTCGTCGCTGGGGTGGAGGTGGTCGCCGGAGTCGTAGACGGGGCGGAGGCGGACCGGGGAGGCCGGGTCGCGGAGGGTCTTGTCGAAGTCGACGACCTCGTCGTAGACGGAGCCGGAGCGGATGGTGCGGTTGACCCGTTCGCGGACCGAATTCAGCTGGGTGGAGTAGCCGCGGTGTCCACCGAACGGCGTAAGGGTGGAGCCGGTCACGCGCAGGCCGCGGGCGTGCGCCTCGCGGACGACCTGCCGCATGCCCGCGACGATCTTCTCCGGGTCGAGCTGGCGGGGGGCCTTGAAGAGGTCGTTGAGGCCGATCTCGACGATCACGGCCTTCACGCCGGTGCGGGAGAGCGCGTCGCGGTCCAGGCGGGAGAGCACGCTGGGGCCGTTGTTCGGCGAGAAACGGCTGCCGTTGACCAGCAGGCGGTTGCCGCTGATGCCCTGGTTGAGGACGCCGTAGTGCGGCGCGCCGGGCTCGTTGCGCAGTCGGGCGGCGAGGAAGTCGGTCCAGCGGTGGTTGGCGCCGGCGGTGGAGGTGATGCCGTCGGTGATCGAGTCGCCGATCGCGACGACCGTGCCGTGCGCCTCGGCGCTCCAGACGTCCACGCCGGTCAGATAGCGCCAGTACGGGCTCTGCTCGGTGTACGCGGCGCCGGTGGCGTCCTCGGCGCGGTCGCCGCGCGCCAGGTAGGAAGTCTGCCGGGCGTAGGGGTGGTACGTGGCGGGGCCCGAGGGGGAGGGGGAGTACGTGGTGACGAGCAGGTCCGCGTCGCCGGGCACCTTCAGCCGGGTCGGGTCGCTGGTGACCGCGCCGCCCGCGGGAATCGTCACCGCGGGCTTGCCGCCGAAGCTCAGCCGGCGCATGGTGCCGGTCGCGGCGGTGGGGTCGCTGGGCGCCGCGGCCAGGGCCAGCGAGGCGTGGCTGACCTCCAGCGGGCGGGTGCCGTAGAGGTTGGAGAGCTGGATACGGGCGGCGGAGCCGCCGACGCTGGTGTGCACGACGTTGCGTATCGACATGCCCGCGTAGCCGTCCAGGGTGCCGGGCTCGGCCGCCGCCGCGGCCGCCGACCAGGTGCCGACCCACTGCCCGGAGACCGCGGGCGCCGCAGGATCGCGCGGCTTGTGCGGGGAGCTGTCCAGGCCGCCGTCATCGCCGCCGAAGCCGACGAATATGGCGGTCGAGATCAGCAGCACCACCGCCGCCAGACCGGCGAGCAGGGTGTAACCCACACTTTTCGTCATGCCGTAGAGGTCTCCTGGGCAAAGCGGAGCGGCACGCTCCGGGCGGGCAAGGGCAGCGGATGATCAGCGGCACCATTGCGGTCCGATCGGTCCTTCATGATCCCACGGACCTCCCGGGGGCCGCCTGGCGCCCCACTCGGGTGCGGCCACGGCAGGGGACGCGGGGAACTCGTGGTGCGTTCCAGGAGTAGGTCACAGTGGGACATTGGGAGATACGGCCGGACCGGTGGCCGGGCGTACGGCGCAGGACGGGTCGTGCGGATGACGGGGGGCACGGTGGGAGCGGTGGAGCGGATGGAACGCACACAGGCGGACACGGGGCCGCAGGGGAAGACGACCCGGATGGCGGTCACCCGGACGGGCCCGGCGGGGCCCGGCGGCTTCGCGTACGGCGCGGCCGACGAGGAGCGCCGGCGTGCGGTGCGTCGGATGAAGACGCTGGCCACCAGCCTGCTGCTGGCGGTCGCGCTGGTCTACGTGCTGGCGACGTGGGCCCGGCACGCCGGGGCGGGCGGCTGGGCCGGGTTCGTCGCGGCGGCCGCGGAGGCCGGCATGGTCGGTGCGCTGGCCGACTGGTTCGCGGTCACCGCGCTGTTCAAGCGCCCCATGGGGCTGCCGATCCCGCACACCGCCATCATTCCGACAAAGAAGGATCAACTGGGGCAGAGCCTGGGGGACTTCGTCGGGGAGAACTTCCTGTCCGGCGAGGTGGTACGGAGCCGGCTGCGCTCGGTGGGCATCGGCCGACGGCTCGGCGGCTGGCTCGCCGAGCCGAAGAACGCCGACCGGGTCACCGCCGAACTGTCCACCGCGCTGCGCGGCGCGCTGACCGTGCTGCGCGACTCCGACGTCCAGGCCGTGGTCGGTGAGGCGATCACCCGCCGCGCGGACGCCCAGGAGATCGCGCCGGGCATCGGCACGATGCTGGAGAAGGTCGTCGCCGAGGGCGGCCACAAGCGGGTGGTGGACCTGGTCGTCGCCCGTGCCCACGACTGGCTGGTCGAGCACGGCGACTCCGTGATGGCGGCGGTCTCCGGCGGCGCCCCCGGATGGACGCCCCGGTTCGTCGACCGCAAGGTGGGCGACCGGGTCTACAAGGAGCTGCTGCGCTTCGTCACCGAGATGCGGGACATGCCCGAGCACCCGGCGCGCGGTGCCGTGGACCGCTTCCTGCGGGACTTCGCCGACGACCTACAGACCGACCCGGACACCCGGGCCAGGGTCGAGCGGCTGAAGTCCGAGGTGCTGGGCCGCGGCGAGGTACAGGACCTGATCGCCTCGGCCTGGGGCTCGGTCCGCGCGATGATCGTGGCCGCCGCCGAGGACGAGCGCAGCGAACTGCGACTGCGGGTGCGGGCGGCGCTGCTGTCCCTGGGCCGTCGGCTCTCCGCCGAGCAGCGGCTTCAGGGCAAGGTGGACGGCTGGCTGGAGGGCGCGGCCGTCTATGTGGTGACGACGTATCAGGGCGAGATCACCGCCCTGATCACCGACACCGTCGCCGGCTGGGACGCCGAGCACACCTCGAAGAAGATCGAGGCCCACATCGGCCGCGACCTTCAGTTCATCCGCATCAACGGCACGGTCGTCGGCGCACTGGCGGGCTTGGTGATCTACGCCGTCTCCCAGACCGTGACTTAGCAGCCGGCGTTCTCCCCACGTTGCTGGCTTTCCCGCCGTGGCCTGGCGGCCGGCGTTCTCCCCACGTGTTTGGCTTTCTCTCCGTTTCGCCTGCGGCGGGCTGTTGCCGCTGCGCGGGGCTGTCAGCTGCGGGTGCGCCCCTCCGGACTTCGTCCTGCGGTCCGCCCCCTCCCGTGGATGGGTGGAAGAAGACCGGTGGGGGTCCCCGTAGACCGTCATCTGCGCGCACCAGCCCACTCACACCCGCCCCCACGACCGTCTTTCCTCCCACTCACGGGAGGGGACGGGCCGGAGGGGCA